>DASSHD010000734.1:0-12012 GCA_035693085.1 Hanamia sp.
GTTATATTGATCTTGATAGTCCTGGAAAATATACATTCTATACCGAATCCGATGATGGAAGTAAGCTTTATATTGATGGCAATGAGGTTGTAAATAATGATGGTTCTCATGGGGTAATTAGTAATTCGGGAGATATTGAATTAACCAAAGGAGGACATGCAATTCGTGTTGAATATTTTAATTCATTGGGAGGTTTTTGGTTAGATGCCTATTACAAAGGTCCGGATCTTTGCAAACAGATTATACCTGCAAACAAATTATTCTTAACTGCTACTCAGTAATATTCTTTTACTCTCTATGGCGATTAATTAGAGAGTAGATTTGAAAGTATTCTCATTCATGGGTGAATAGCTTATTTGTAGTATGCTGTCTGATAAAATATGGTAAAAATGAGAGGGAAATATCTTTTTATTATTTCAAATTTAAAAGAGATACTATGACGGTTTTATCTGAGAATAATGGATTAAAGGAAGGTATTGGAAAAGGCAAAAGACTTGCTTCTTTGGATTTTTATACTTCAGTGGCTCTTATGCTTTTGGCTTTATAAAAAGAGAATCTTCTTTAAAATATAATAGTGGTATTAAAGCAAATTACTGATTTTTGAAGTGATATGATTCTATTTTCCTTTGGCACTTTATAGGAAGGATTTTTTCCAAACATAATATATTATAACCAGTTTTGTAGAAACTACTTTGTATCACTTGATCCCCAAATTTTAATTACCAGGAAACTGAAAATAATTTATATTTGGGGCAATAAAAATTGCAATGAGACAAATTGAAACAACTCTTGCTGATGATGAAGCACTACTACAACTAATTGAGGAAGACAACAAAAACGCCTTTAATGTTTTATTTGAAAAACATTGGGAAAAAGCGTATTCAGAAGCATATAAGCGATTAAAGAATCAGGAAAATGCCAAGGATATCGTACAGGAAATTTTTGTTCATATTTGGGTTAACAGACACAACCTAAAGATAAATAATTTGCCAGCCTATTTTCATGTTGCTATTCGTAATAAGGTAATTAATTTTTTTGCTAAACAAAAACCCATTCATCCTTTTTTTGACAATCTTGAAAATATTACTGAAAAAAGTTCCTTTGCTGATGCTGGTTTACTTTGGAAAGATTTTTTTAATTCTTATGAAGCCCTCTTGAATTCTCTCCCTCCAAAAAGACAAACTATTTTTCGTTTGCGTTACCAGGAAGACATTTCAACTAAAGAAATATCAAAACGATTGGGGGTAACGCAAAAGACAGTTCAAAACCAGCTTGGCAAGGCGATAAATACTTTAAAAGTCACTCTATTGCGGATTCTTATAATCGGTTTAATCTTATTCATTTTTAAATTTATAGTTCTTATCAAATGCTGAATTATAATAGTATAAACGTTACTATTTTGCCCCTTTTTTTATTTCAATTCTCACCTCGCAATAGCCATTAAAGTGATCACTTACATTCAAATTTCTTATTAATTAAAAATTAAAGAAATTAAGAGTGGGACATTTGTCGTTTTTCAGGTCATATATACAAGCGAATCACTTTAAACATTTCAATGGACAAAAATTATTTTATAAAATTGTTGCATAAATACCAACAAATGGATTTAACAAAAGAAGAGCAGCAATTTCTGGAAAGCTATTACAACCTGTTTAAAAATGAACCTGATATTTTAGATACTTTAAACACTAAAGAAAAAAATGAATTTAAAAATGAGATAAAAGCAAATATTGAAAAAAGTATTCTGGAAGAAGAACCCTCTGACTCTAAAATAAGATTTATAAGCAGAAGATTGATTAAAATAGCTGTAGCTGCAGCTATTTTTATAGGAATTATTTTTAGCTTATTCTTTTTTTATAAATCACCGTCCAAAGTTTCTGATACTGCATTTATAGCTACTAAATTACAGGGCGAAAAATCTGAACTGCAAGAAGACAGGACAAATATGGCTCATCAAAAAGAGAACCGCGTTATTTTTCTTCCTGATGGAAGCAAAGTTATTTTAAGTCCCGGTAGTAAACTCAATTATCCCTCTTCTTTTGATGGAGTGGAAGAACGTGAAGTGTTCCTGGATGGCCAGGCGTTTTTTGATATTAAACATAATACATCCAGGCTTTTTATTGTACATACCGGGAAATTGGAAACCATTGTGTTGGGAACTGCATTTAATATAAAAGCCATACATGGGGAAAAAGAAATTACAGTTACTGTTACCAGAGGTAAAGTAAAAGTGAAGGACCAGTATAAAATATTGGGTACAATTACGCCTAATCAGCAAATAATATATAATAAGGAAAATGTTACTTCAATTCAGAGAGTTATTGACAACAAAAGCTATCTGGATTGGATAGATCAGGATTTATTTATTAATAACCTTACCCTTTCCGAAGCTGCCAAAATATTGGAAGATCAATTTAAAATAAAAATAATAATTAGCGACTCGTCAATCAGGGAACAGCGTTTTACAGCTACTTTTCCAAAAGACGGAAAACTTGATCAGATTCTGAAAAGTATAGCTATTTTTAATGGGGTAACTTATACATATAATAATGACAAATCTGAAGTAATAATTAAGTAATAATTAAAAACCTAAAATATGATTTTTCCCTTTGACCTACTAACAAGTAATTTACTTAAAATAAATCCGGGGAGAGGTTTCCCATAAAAAAACCTCTGAAAAGAATTTCAGAGGAATGTAGCCATGTTTCGACTGACATCGAGACATAGGATGTTTTAAATTTCACCTGCTAATGCGGGTTCCTTTATTAACTTAAAACAATCAAAATTATGAATCTTTACTTAATTTCTGAAGAAATTCAGAAACTTAACGAATTACTACCAAAGCAAAAAGTATTTTTTGAAAAATCAGTAATAAAAAGTCTTATGCGTATTGGAATTGTAACAACTACTTTACTCATTATTACCTCTCTCCAAATGTTGATGGCTTCTCCTCTGAGAGGGCAACCTATTGATAAAGTTGAGATTGATATAGCGCTCAACAACGAGACTCTTGTTCAGGCATTTCAAAAAATTGAGGAAAAAAGCCCCTTTCATTTCATGTATAGAAATGATGAGGTAAAAAATATCCGGGATATAAATTTAGCTGCTAATAGAAAGAGTGTAGATGAAATTTTAAAAATTATTTTATCCGGAACCCCTCTTACATATCGCCAGGTTAATAACCAGATACTGATACTGTCTTCTAAAAATTTGGTTACTCATTCAAGTTTACAAAATTTTTCGTATTTACCTATAGCTACAACTGGAATCAGGCTAACTTATACTCCGGAAGAAAATATTATACATGGGAGAGTGACTGACTCAAAAGGGGTAGCTTTAGCTGGAGTAAGTATTACTCTTAAAGGAACAAAAATTGGAACTTCAACTGATGCAATGGGAAATTACAAAATTTCTGCACCGGAAGGAGGGATTTTAGTATTTACTTTTGTTGGATATACAAAGAAAGAAGTTCGAATTATTGGGAGCCATGATATTGATGTAGTAATGTCTGAAATTCCTTCTTCATTAAATGAGGTTGTTGTAACTGCTTTGGGTATCACTCAGAAAAAGGCTTCTCTGGGGTATGCTACCCAGGAAGTAAAAGGTTCTGTTCTGAATGTGGCCCGGGATAACAATTTTGTCAATTCTTTATCAGGTAGGGTAGCAGGTGTAGATATTATTTCAGGAAACGGCGTAGGCAGTAGTGCCCGTATCACCATTCGTGGCGAATCTTCTTTGAATTATTTTAAAAACCAGCCGTTGGTAATTATAGACGGTGTGCCCGTGGCTAATGATCCTGTTTCCAATCAGGGAGGCGATACCAATCCAGATTATGGTAGCTCTATCGGCGAATTAAATCCTGCGGATATTGAATCAGTAAACGTGTTGAAAGGAGCTGCAGCCTCAGCCTTATATGGATCAAGGGCTGCCAATGGGGCTTTGGTAATTACCACAAAGTCAGGAAAAGGGGTTAAAGGTATGGGGGTTAGTTTTACAAGTGGATATACCATAGAAAACCCACTAAAGTTACCCAAATTTCAGAATTCATTCGGGGGCGGAACAGACGGCCAATATGAGGGGTCTAACTTTGGTTACAGCAACAACGGCTTATACCCTGACGGAATTAATGAAGATTGGGATGAAAGTTGGGGGCCGGCGCTTGACGGAAGATTGATTCCACAGTTTGATTCTCCAACAAAAAACGGTTTCCGTGGTGCTGATGTTAACCTGCCCGATCGCGGAGATATTATTCCAACACCCTGGATTCCTCACCCCAATAACATGAAGGATTTTTTTGTAACCGGTCACACACGATTTAATTCTGTGGCGCTGGCGGGAAGTAATAAGGTGGCTAACTTCCGTTTTTCATATACCAATAATGATGAATTGGGAATTGTGCCTAACAATAATCTGAATCGTAATTCATTTAATTTTAATGCAGGTTATAAATTAACTGATAGATTTACCGCCGATGCAATAGTGAATTATACAAAAACCAATAGCAGCAGCCGCCCTGATCTGGGATATGGACATGGAACGCCAATGTATGAGTTTGTATGGTTCGACAGGAATGTGGATATTAATAGTTTAAGAAATTACTGGCAACCAGGACTTGAGGGTCTTCAACAATTCTCACAGGATTATGGTAATGGTCATGATAATCCTTTCTTTGTTGCCTACCAAAATACCAGTGGTCAAAACAAGGATGCTTTATATGGAAACATTAAGCTAACATATAAAATTCTAGACGATCTGACATTGATGGGACGTGCAGGAACAGATTATTTTAATGATTTCAGGCCACGAAGAAGAGCTATGAGCAGTTCAAATTCACCACAAGGCTTTTACCAGGAAACTACATTAACGTACCAGGAGAACAATTATGATTTCCTCCTTAGTTATAAAAAAGATATACGGGATTTTCATTTTGATGTATCTGGGGGAGGTAACATTATGAAACGGACACGTGGAAGCCGCCAAGCAACTGCAGGTCAACTGGTAATACCAGGTCTATATACTCTTAACAACAGCAATGTTCCGGTTCAGAATTCAGAATATAATGAGCAACGCAGGACTAATAGCATGTATGCATTTATTCAAGGGGATTACCAGGGGAAAGTATATGTGAATGTAACTGGCCGTAATGACTGGTCAAGTACCTTACCTGCTTCTGAAAATTCCTATTTTTATCCTTCCGTAAATACAAGTATCCTGTTAAACAAGATATTTACCATGTCTCCCAAAATAGAACTGCTAAAATTAAGATTGGCTTATGCCCAGGCAGGTAATGATGCTGACCCATATTCTATTCTTACACCCTATAATTACCAGCTATTGTGGGATGGGATTCCCTCTCTGGCAGAAAGTTCCCAGTTGAATAACCCGAATTTGAAGCCGGAAAAAAGTAGTTCTACCGAAATTGGTGCAGAGGTTTCTGCCTTCGATGGAAGACTTGGACTCGATGTAACCGCATATAGTACAAGTTCAAAAAACCAGATAATTCCTCTTCCTACACCAGTCTCATCAGGGTATCGAAGCAGGGTGATCAATGCGGGTGAAATATCCAACAAAGGTATTGAGGTACAGTTAAATGCAGTACCGATCCGCTTAAAAAACGGCTTTGAATGGAATTTGATGATCAATTTTGCCCGGAATGTAAGCAAAGTAGTTTCTCTCGCTCCCGGAGTTGATAAAATTGTACAGGAAGCTCCCGGAGAGGATGCTTCTATACAAGCACGAGTAGGAGAAAGGATGGGAGCTCTTTATGGGCCTGGTTTTGTGCGAGTGCCGGATGGACCCCTAAAGGGGATGCCAATTATAGGAAGTAATGGCCGGGCACAGATTACAACCACTTCTATTTACCTCGGTAATATCAACCCGGACTGGACCGCCGGCGTTACCAATCGCTTTTCTTACAAGGGTGTTTACCTGGAAAGCCTCTTTAGCATCAACCAGGGAGGCGTACTGGTTTCGCGTTTCATTAATAAAGCTACAGGGGCAGGACAACTCATTGAAACAGCGGGCGCGCGATTAAAACATGCTCCAGATGATGTGTATAATAAAGATTATTACAGGGACGGAGGCGTTTTGCAATCTGATGGTTCTTATGCCAGGAATCTTCAAATATTCGATGGTTCTTATAGTAAGGGGTTAATTGGAACCGGGCCACGGGATTTTTATAAACGCTATTATGACCATAATTCTGAGCAGCAACTGGTGGACCGCTCTTTCGTAAAATTGAGAGAAGTGGCGATTGGTTACCATTTTCCCAAACGGATGTATGCTCACCTTCCAATACAGAGTATTTCTTTCTCTCTCGTTGGACGCAATCTGGTTCTTTGGACCAAAAATAATCAAATTGATCCGGAGACTGCAGCTTCCACAGGACAAGGCCTGGTTGGTGGATTCGAAAATCTTAGTTTGCCAACAACAAGAAGTTTTGGTGCTAATCTGAACGTTATTTTCTAACTTATTAATTTACTAATAATGAACTCAAAACTATTTATACGAAGCATAGCATTTTCGCTATTGCTTTTAACAGGCTGCACAAAAAATTTTGACACTTTAAATCAAAATCCCAACAGTCCTCAGCAAGTAAAAAATGAGCAGTTTTTACTTCCGGCTATTATTAAAAATTCTGTTCGAAATTATTCTTATAAGTCCCAGTTCGAAGCAAGTGTAGTGGGCGACTATTATGCCAATCAATATGTCAGCGGATTTGATAATGATTGGACAGCCAGCCAGACTGAAGGGCAATTTCTCTGGAATTTTTTCGATCAGCTAAAAGATGTACAAAACCTCCGGGTTCTGAGTCATGAAAAAGGTGATAAAAATAATGAAGGAGTATCCCTTGTACTTTGGTCATGGATGTTCCAGGTTATGACTGATAATTTTGGAGATATGCCTTATAGTCAGGCTGTGCAAGGCAAAACAACTGGTAATTTTTTCCCGGCGTATGATAAACAGGAAGACATTTATTATAGTCTCATAGATTCCCTGAAAGAAGCTAATACTTTACTTTCTTCCGGTACAGATCCTATCAATTCCGATATACTTATGGGAGGCAGTATAATGCGCTGGAGAGAATTTGCTAACGGACTACGTCTGAGACTTTTATTAAGGATGTCCGATGTAACTGGCGCAAAAATTGATGTGGGGACGGAAATGAATGCAATGGTAAACGATCCGGTAACCTATCCTCTCTTTGCTTCAAATGACGATCAGGCGGCTTTGGAATTTACAACTGAACTAAATAATGAGTTTCCTGCTTATCATAATCCTCCGATTGGTGATTATCATTTGAGTACTACTTTTGAAACTAACCTCAAGGCCCTCAATGATCCGCGTATCGCTTATTTTGCCATGCCCACCCCCGCCAGTTATGGAACTGGTAACCCTGTGTATGCAGGTGTTCCTAATGGTATCGGCACAAGTGAGTCCTCATATAACGGAGGCTCCAATAATCAATCCCAGCAATCGCCTATTTTGATGCCATATCTTGGGTACCCTTTATATGCTTCTAAAACTGCAGCGCAAGGCTTGTTGCTTACTTATTCTGAAGTACAGTTTATATTAGCGGAAGCAAAAGAGCGCGGATTGATTTCAGGTGGGGAAGATGTAAATACCTATTATATGAACGGCATTAAAGCACAATTTGACTACGATGAAAGCAGGTTAGATGTACTGAACCAGGGGATTCCTTCGAGTGATCATCATTTTGCCAAGTCCTCTGATATTGTTCCTGATCCTTCTTATTTTACACAGCCAGGAGTAGCCTTAACAGGTAATCAGGATGCGGATCTTTATAAGATAAGGATACAAAAATGGTTTTCATTATTTTATACTGGTTTTGAGGGCTGGTCTGAATGGAGAAGAACAGGTGTGCCTAAAGAAACTATGATTGGACCTTCAAGTGCAATTAGTGCATGGCCACGACGCGTACCCTACCCCCTTTCTGAACAAACGGTAAATACAACTAATTATAACGCAGCTTTGCAGGTACAGGGTTCTGATGATATGCTAACGAGAGTGTGGTGGAATAAATAATAATTGTGTTAAAAAATAAAAGAGTATATCTTGGGACTTTAATTAAAATATGGATACAAGAAGAGAATTTTTAAAGAAAGCGTCGCTGTTAGCCGGTGGTACAAGCCTGTGGAGCAGCCTGCCGGCTTCTATTCAAAAAGCAATTGCTATCAATCCTGATCCCGGTACTACTTTTGAAGATGCAGAGCATATTGTTTTTCTGATGCAGGAAAACCGTTCGTTTGACCATTGCTTTGGAATGTTGCAGGGCGTTCGGGGATATAACGATCCGCGAATAATAACTTTGCCCGGCAACGATCCTGTTTGGCTACAAAGTAATAAGAAAGGGAAGAAGTATGTGCCCTTTCGGTTAAATATAAAAGACACCAAGGCCACCTGGATGGGCGGACTGCCTCACTCATGGGAAAATCAAACGGATGCCCGTAACAATGGTAAATATGATAAATGGATGGAAGCAAAACAGCCCGGCAAAGAATATAAAGACATGCCATTGACGATGGGGCATTACACCCGTGAAGACATTCCGTTTTATTATGCTTTGGCTGATGCTTTTACTGTTTGTGACCAAAACTTTTGTTCGTCATTAACAGGTACTACCACCAACCGCACTTTTTTCTGGGCTGGCAAAATTCGCCCGAAACCTGGTGCGCCTGCAGATGTGCGTAATTCTGATTTGTATTACAACAGGGAAGCGAGCTATAAAACTTTCCCCGAAAGGCTTGAAGAAAATGGAATCCCGTGGCGCGTGTATCAAAATGAAATAAGCCTGCAATCTGATTTGGATGGAGATGCTGACAGTTGGCTTTCTAATTTTACGGACAACAACCTGGAATGGTTTAGCCAATATAATGTCCGCTTTCATAAAGCGCATTATGATTTTTTAAAGAAAAGATCTGATGAATTACCGGCAGAAATTGAAATGTTACAGAGTGAAATAAAAAAGATAAATAAGAACCAGGCAAAAAAAATTGAAAAGAAAATTAATCAAAAACAACAGCAGCTTGAAAAATATAAAAGGGAGTTAGAGATATGGAGCCCTGAAAATTTTGGGAAGTTATCTGACTATGAAAAAAATCTTCATAAAAATGCTTTTACTACCAATGTAAATGAAGCGGATTTTCATAAAATGGAAATGTTTTCTTATGATGATAATGGAACAGAGCGAAATATTTTATTACCCAAAGGAGATGTGCTGTATCAGTTTAGAGAGGATGTAAACAGTGAAAAATTACCAGCCGTTTCGTGGTTGGTAGCGCCCCAGTATTTTTCTGATCATCCCAGTGCGCCTTGGTTTGGTGCCTGGTATGTTTCTGAAGTACTGGATATATTAACCAAAAACCCGGAGGTATGGAAGAAAACAATTTTCATTTTAAACTATGATGAAAACGATGGCTATTTCGACCATATTCCTCCGTTTACTGCGCCAAAGCCAAACGACCCTGATAGCGGAAAAGTGTCAGATGGAATAGATACTGCTCCCGAATACGTAACACTGCAGGAAGAATTGAGCAAAAAAGATTTGGATAAAAATGATGCCCGTGAAGGTCCGGTAGGACTTGGTTACAGGGTTCCGATGGTAATTGCTTCACCCTGGTCGCGTGGTGGCTGGGTCAATTCGCAGGTGTTTGATCATACTTCTACCTTACAGTTTTTAGAAAAATTTTTGACAAAAAAAACCGGCAAAGAAATTAAGGAAACTAATATCAGCGATTGGCGGCGTGTAGTTTCCGGCGACCTTACTTCGGCGTTCAGGCCATATATCGGAGAAAAAATAGCTTTACCTGAATTTGTAAAATACGATCCTTTCGTGAAGGAAATTTATAATGCAAAATTTAAAAAACTGCCCACAGATTTTAGTGCGTTGAATAAAGAAGAAATAAAGGAATTGCAAAAGAATGTTTATAATTCCCCTTTGCTTCCACACCAGGAATCCGGTATCAGAAATTCCTGCGCATTACCTTATCAATTACATGCGGATGGAAAACTGAGTGATGATAAAAAAACATTTGATATAGCTTTTTCTGCAGGCAATGAATTATTTGGCCCACAATCAGCAGGCTCACCATTTAATGTATATGCTCCGGGAAAATATGCTTCCAATAATGCGGACAATCAGAAATTGTATGAAGATGTAAAAGCCTGGTCTTATGCAGTGCGGGCAGGCAATGAGATAAATGCGCAATGGCCACTGGAAAATTTTGAAAATAATTTATATCATTTAAGGGTATATGGCCCCAATGGATTTTTCAGGGAATTTAGCGGAGATAAAAATGATCCGTTAATTGGCATTAAGCTGGAATACGAACGGTTGAAAAGTTTACCGCAAAAATTTACAGGCAATATTATTTTGTTATTTAAAAATTTGAGTGATGAAAACCATACTATAGAAATCATTGATAATTCTTATAAAAATAAAAAACGATCTTTTGTTTTAAATAAAATGGATACAAAAGACACGATTTTGGATCTTAAAAAAAGTTTTAACTGGTATGATATTTCTATAAGAATAAAAGGGGACAATCAGTTCGAGAGAAGATATGCAGGGCGGGTAGAAACAGGCGATCATAGTAAAAGCGATCCATTTATGGGAAGGGTTTGAAAAAATAGAGAATGTTATCTTCCCTTTCCCGGGTAGGTTTTCATAACTGTGCCTTCATATAACTTAATTTGTTTGTATTTAGATATAGCAAAAAATAAACTTGTTTGTAATCCATAAATTGAATCGTAATTTATTTGGCAGTAAACAAATAAAAACAGATAAATTAGCATCAGGATTATTTTAATTACCTGACATAAAAAACTCCAATTGTCATCTTCACCAACTGAATTAAAACGAACGCTTACACCAGCCATGCTTTGGGGTCTTGGCGTAGGTTACGTCATCTCCGGCATGTATTTCGGATGGAATCTTGGCCTTGCAGAAGGTGGCACATTAGGTCTTGCTATTGCTACAGTTTTTATCATCATTATGTATGTGACATTTACTTTTAGCTATGCAGAGCTTGCATGCGCCATACCCAAAGCGGGCGGGGCATTTGACTATGCATCAAGAGCATTGGGAAAAAACATTGGTTTTATCGGTGGCATGGCTCAAAATGTAGAATTTATCTTTGCTCCGCCTGCTATCGCATTTGCTATAGGCGCTTATTTTAATTTATTTTTTCCGCAAATTCCAATTCTTGCGATTGCTATTTTTGCATACATTGTTTTTACCGCGCTAAATATTTATGGAGTAAAAGCAGCCGCAATGTTTGAATTGACAATAACTATTTTGGCAGTGGGGGAGTTATTGCTCTTTAGCGGAATAACCCTTCCGCATTTTCACTTTGCAAATTTGCAACATAATGCTTTGCCGCATGGGTGGATGGGGATTTTTGCCGCTATCCCTTTTGCTATCTGGTTTTTCCTCGCTATTGAAGGCGTGGCCAATGTGGCCGAAGAGGCCATCAATCCGCAACGGACTATTTTGATTGGTTTTGGCTCCGCTATTCTTACCCTGGTTATTTTATGCGTACTGACTTTTGCTTCTTCTGTGGGGGTTGCCGGATGGGAAGCCATAGTTTATAAAGCGGATGGAAATACGTCTGACTCGCCGCTTCCACTTGCTTTGGCGCATATCGTGGGAAGTAATCATCTGCTTTATCACTTACTCATAACTATTGGTTTATTTGGGTTGATTGCTTCTTTTCATGGAATTATTCTCGCGGCTGGAAGGTCTGTGTTTGAATTTGGGCGGGTAAAATTTGCACCCGCTTTTATTGGCAAAGTCCATAGAAAATTCCAAACACCTTCTAATGCTTTGCTCGTCAATATGGGGATAGGAATAATAGCATTACTTACAGGCAAAACTGCTGAGATCATTACTATTTCGGTATTTGGCGCATTAACGCTGTATATTATTTCAATGATATCATTTTTTCAATTACGAAAAAATGAACCACAGTTAGCACGGCCATTTAGAGTGCC
>DASSHD010000735.1:0-4457 GCA_035693085.1 Hanamia sp.
TGGATGTTTGATTTTTTCATTTACGAATTTCCATAGACAGAAGGAAATAAACAGTTTAAAGAAAAATGACAACTCAAATTGGGAAAGGCTTGGCCCGGGAGGCGGAGGCTCTACTTTTACTCCAACATTTTCATATAGCACGCCAAATCATTTCCTTGTAAAATGTGATATGACCGGATCCTATCTTACCAAAGACGGAGGTAATTCCTATTCACAGATCAATTTTGCAAACGGAGCATCTGCTTATGCGTATGATCCAAAAGACTCAAATACAATTTATATAGGATCAACCTTCCTAAACCGGTCAACAGATGGTGGAAAAACGTGGCAAAGAATATTTCCAAAGGAGACTGATATCAAACATGCTCAATACATGGGTGATCATGCTACTTTCAAGGTTGAGACATTTGAAACTTCATTGTATGATAACAAATACCAGGAAATAAGTGCCATTCGTATTGACCCTCTACTACGCGGCTCACTTTATTTTAGTATGGGGCCTTTATTTTTTTATACTTCTGATTCAGGTAAAACGTGGGAAAAAAAACTTCTTGATCAGAATATCAGGTACCTGTACACGAATAGTAAAAGTGATAAAAATGAGGTCAGCATTTTTACTTCTAATACAATTTATTTTTTTAATAAATCTACTAAAACATTTGATCGTAGAAATATTCCTAAAGAGATGGCTCCTGCATTTTCATTTACCGCTGGCACATTGAAAAACAGTACAAAAATTATTTTTTATGCACTTCATTATGATTCTGAAAAAATGATCCGGGGAGAATTTGGATATACTGAAGTCTGGAAATCAGAAGACATGGGAGTAACATGGAAACAAATTTCTGATCCTATAATTACAAATAGTGAATCGGGCATACGGCCGAGTTATTCGATGATTTCCTGTTCGGGGTTTGATGCGGGTAAGGCCTATCTTGTTTGTAATCGTTACGAAGAAAAAAAAGAGAAAAAAATATTGTATTGGTATGGAGCTTTAAAGACCAGCAATTCAGGTAAAAATTGGGAATGGATATTGAAAGGTGGCGGAGGTTCAGGGCAATATGGTATTAAGGATGGAGTTGGATTTGCTAATTTAAAAGATGCATGGGTGGAGAAAGCTTTTGGTGGTGAATATATCCGGCTCATTGATGTTGGAGTTTATCCTTTGGATGGTAACATTGCTATAGTAACAGATTGGTATCGCACTATGAAAACAATGGATGGCGGCAAAACCTGGAATCAGATATATACTACTCGGCATCCCGATGGGACTGTAAGCTCTAATGGTATGGATGTTACTACTTGCTATGGAATTCACTTCGATCCTTATGATAGCAATCACCTTGCTATTAGTTATACAGACATTGGTTATTTTCATTCTTTTAATAGAGGAAAAAGCTGGGAAAGATCTGTAAAGGGAGTTCCAAAAGAATGGGTGAACACCTGTTATTGGGTATTATTCGACCCGGATGTAAGAGGTAAAGTTTGGTCCGTTTGGTCAGGAATGCATGACATTCCCCGTGGGAAAATGACACGTGATCCGATGTGGAAAAAAAAGGCAAGAGGTGGTGTTTGTGTGTCGGAAGATGGCGGAAAAAATTGGGAACCTTGCAATGAGGGAATGGGATTTGATTCGCCAACTACTTCTATTATACTCGATCCGAAATCGCCACCGGGTAATCGTACTCTCTACGCGAGTGTTTACAATAAAGGTGTATTCAAATCAACCGATGACGGCAAAACATGGAGTTTGAAAAATAGAGGAATTGAAAATAACACTTGTGCTTTCGAGTTGTCTATGGCGGGAAATGGAAATTTATTTCTCACCATTAGTCCAACACCGATGCATAAAGATGGGAAAAAGGGAAGAGGATTTTATTCAGGTGCGGTTTACAAATCTACAGATGGTGCAGAAACATGGACTAAATTACATATAACCGATGGGTTATTATTTCCAAATGGGATAGGAATTGATCCTAAGAATCCTGATCGTATTTACCTTGGCTGCTGGTCGGATATTGATCTTAGTGACTTATTGGGAGGAGATGTAGCAGCATCAACAGGTGGTAACAAAACATTGAATATGCCAGGTGGGATTTTTCTTTCTGAAGATGGTGGAAGCACGTGGAAATCCATTTTCGATAAAAGACAATATGTATATGATGTGACGGTAGATCCTTATCACCCGGGGAGAATTTACTGCAATACATTTACCAGTGCAGCATATCGCAGTGATGATTACGGTAAAACCTGGAAGAAGATAAAAGGATATGATTTTCACTGGGGCCATCGTGTGATACCAGATCGCAATAGTCCTGAAAAGATTTATCTTACCACTTATGGTTCCTGCGTATGGCATGGAACTCCGGAAATAGAATAAGAAAATTAAAATATTATTATAGAGATACGTTTTATTTGAAACAGAAATTCATGTTATTTGCCTGCCTTTGCCGGTAGGCAGGTTGGTTCACTGTCTATTATTTAATAACATACCTGACGAAAGATTTTCATTCAATTTATCGAGATGTCATTGAATAAGAAACACTATTGAATGTGAAGATGAATTTATTAAAATTGCGCAATCGTTTGTGTTAACTTATCAATCGTTTGCGTAAAAAAATTAAAGTAAGTACTATTTTTAAATAAGTGGTTTTAAAAAAAATACGTCAACTTTAGTCAAGTTCATACTTGCTTAAAAATTAAATCTTTAAGTCAATACATAAATTTCAAAAAACATCGAATGAATTTTTTTATCTTCAACTAAGCGTGCTCTTGATTTCTTTAATAAAAAAATTTTTTCATTGAGAAATAAAATATTTTCCGGTTTAATAAATTGTATAAATATGCGACCATTTTTTTTAATTCTGTTGTTAGGATTGGGTTTTCATTCTCTTGCTCAATCAGATGCCACCTTTAGTGAATACAATAAAACATTCACCACATATCCATTCTCTGATCCGAATCCTGATCCTGACCCGGCTTCCATTTTTTATCCCTATTTCCGGTATGATGGTTTTACAGATCGTGCAGTCCAAAAAGAATGGAAGGTAGTAGAACTGGATAATGATTTTATTAAAGTAATCATCCTGCCGCAGATAGGTGGCAAGATATGGACGGCAATTGATAAAAAAAACGGCAAGCCTTTTATTTATGATAATGATGCAATAAAGTTCAGAGATATTGCCATGCGCGGGCCATGGACGAGCGGCGGACTGGAAGCTAACTTTGGAATTTTTGGGCATACACCTGGCGTAGCAACTCCCGTAAATTATCTTACCCAAAAAAACGCGGATGGAAGCGTGAGTTGTATCATCAGCCTACTCGACCTGCTTACTCAGACACGCTGGAATATGGAAATAAATTTGCCCAAAGACAAAGCGTACTTTATCACCCGATATTTTTGGCACAACGATACACCACTACCACAACCATATTATAGTTGGATGAACCTGGGAGAAAAAGTTTCGGACAGCCTTGAATATATTTTTCCCGGCAACCATTATATTTATCATGACGGAAAAGTCTATGATTTTCCGATAAATCCGGAGAATCATAAAAATATTTCCATTTATAATCAAAACGATTTTGGAGGGGCCAAATCGTATCATGTTACCGGCGTTCATAGCAAATATTTTGGCGTACTATGGCAAAAAGAAAATTTTGGAATGATACATTATGCGGAAAGGCAGGCGAAGATTGGAAAGAAAATCTGGATATGGGGTTTATCGCGACAAGGAATGATTTGGGAAAAATTACTGACTGATCACAGCGGCCAATACACAGAGATACAAAGTGGCAGACTGTATAATCAAAATGCTCCCGAAAGTGTATTCAGCCCTTTCAAGCAATTTGATTTTGCTCCGTATAATACAGATACATGGAGTGAATATTGGTATCCTTTTCAAAATACGGATGGCGTAGCAAAAGCCGATCTGAATGGAGTGGTTAATATTAAAACTGTTGATGGAGGAAAAGTAATTTTTATTTCTCCTGTTAGCTATATCAATGACACATTGAAAGTGTGGGACAATAAAGAAAAACTTATTCTGAATATGCCGGTAAGTTTAAAACCTTTGCAATCTTTTCAACAAAATATTTCTCTTAACGATGACGAAGTTATTATAAAGATCACTATTGCAGGAACCGAAGTAAAATTGAATGACAGCGCTGCTAAAATATTGGACAGGCCATTGGAACCTTATAAAAATTTTGACTGGAATACAGCTTATGGATTTTATCTCAAAGGGAAATATGAATCCGATACACGGCATTATGCTTTAGCAGAAAATAATATTCGTGAATCCCTGGCAAAGGAACCGGGTTTTATTCCTGCACTGGATGAAATGGCTTTTTTGCAATACAGGAAAATGAATTATGATTCGGCATACTATTTTGCACGCACAGCTTTGAGCGTAAATACTTATGACCCCGCAGCCAATTATTATTATGGATTGGCG
>DASSHD010000736.1:0-3604 GCA_035693085.1 Hanamia sp.
TAGCCGAGTCTCCTAATAGAACTATTGATATCAATACCTCAATGTTTGATGTGATGCGGATAATGGATAGTCAGGATACCCGTATTCTTCCTGTAGTGGACTCTGATAATTCTTATATGGGATTTGTTACTAAAAACGGAATCTTTAATAAGTATCGTCATATACTCAAGCGGCAGGAAGATAATATGCGGTATTAATTGAAAATACAAGCGGACTGCAATTCAAAAAGATCACTTGAAACCAATTACGTTTGTTCGTTACTGTTATAATCATTTTATCTAAGCCAAGTAGTTAAAATATTGAACAGCGCCAAATAATTTCACCAATAAGAGGAAACCGGATCTTTGTAATATTTAAAAACCAGGAAGATTTTAAGACGCATTATAAAGCGCTTACTAAAACATCTTCCTGGTTTTATTTTTTTGTAAATCATCTGAAGGGCCAGTCAGTCAAATATCCTACTCTCTTTTTTTACAAAGGCCTTACCCAAATATTTCTGAAACTGATCGGTTTGCTTTTATCACCATGTGCCTGCAACTTTATCGGGCTTGGTCCATGGGCTGTGTAATGAGGGATACCTATGTAAAGAGTAGGCCCTTTTAATTTCACATTATTTTGAATTAAAATCCCATTAAAAAATGCAGTTACTTTTGCCGGAGATTTTAAGGAACCGTCTTCGTTAAAACGCGGTGCAGTCCATATTACATCGTAAGATTGCCATACGCCGGGAGGGAAATTAGCATTTACCAAAGGTGGATATTGTTTGTAAACAGCTCCTGCCTGTCCGTTTACATAAGTAGAATTTTTGTAGCTATCCAATATCTGTAATTCATACCCATCATCACCTTTGCCGGTAGATGCCAGGAACAAACCACTGTTGCCACGCGCCTGCCCCGAACCTTGGATATCTTTTGGTTCTCTCCATTCCAGGTGGATCTGATAATCCATAAATCTTTGTTTGGTTTGTATATTTCCGGCTTTTTTATTTACAGTTATTATTCCATTGTGTACAAACCAATCGGCTGGTTTGGTAGTGTCATTTGCCGATTCCCATTTGTCTAAATTTTTCCCATCAAATAAAATAATTGCGTCTGAAGGTGCGGCACCACAGGTTTTGCCGGGAGTAACTACCGGAGGAACAGGTGTGTAAAATTCGGTGTCTTCAGGTTTCATTTTTTGTTGTGCATTAGCACATGCAATAGTGCCCGCAATAAAAGCGAGGCTGATAAATAATTGTTTTTTCATGTGTGTATATTTTTTATTTTAAAATCTGGCCAGCAATTTAAAATTTATCAACCTTGGGGTCAGCCTGTTTGGGATGCTAAATGTATTGTTGGCAAAATCTTTTATTAATTGATAAGAAATAATGTTGGCGCGGTCAATGAGATTAAATACCTCAAGGCTTGCCCAAATATTATCAAAACCACGAAATGGAGAATGGCTGCGTCTTAATGATTTTTCACTTAGCAGTAATGCGCTGAAACCAAGGTCAACCCTGATGTAAGGTTCAATGATCAAGGCATCACGGTATTTCACACTATTCGGAATACTATAAGGCATATTGCTTCCATAAATCATATTTAAATGTACTTTAAAATTTTTATTTGTACTTAAATAATCCTGTAAAAATAATCCCATTGTAATTAAACGGTCACTTGGCCTCCTTATCCATCCAACATTCGTACGCACACTATCTGCCACTACCTGGTCTTTGGATTCCGAATTGATCACTTCACCTTCTGCATTTTTATAGGTGTAGTAAAAATAATTATCTATCTTTTCCATTGTCTTGCCAATCCCAATGCTGAACCAGCTTTCAGCGCCTTTTACCAATTCGGTATAAAGCCTTGTTTCAATGCCGGCAGAATAGGCGCGTGCATTATTTGTGCCAAAATATTGGATACGCACATTGTCAAGATCATAAGGATCCACATCGGTTAATGATTTGTAATAAGCTTCTGTAGTGATGCGCATTGGGCTTTCTCCATAAAATAAATTATAATCGAACCCTGCAACATACTGAATACTTTTCTGGCTTTTTAATGCAGTATTTACCGAGCCGTCAGGCCTCACCATTTCGCGAAAGAACGGTGGCTGGTCATAAACTCCCGCTGATGCTTTAAAAACAATATCTCTTTTCCAATCAGGTTTATAACTGACTTGGGCGCGTGGGCTTACCAGAAATTCTTTGTTGAGAGAATTGTAATTAAACCTTACTCCAGCTTGTAAAGTAATATCTCTAACTCCCTTGCTTAGACGAATATTGTCCTGTACATATCCGCTGTATTTTTCGACAGTTAGATTTTCATGCGATTTTAAAACGCTACTCAGGTTGAGTTGGTTAGGATTGTAGGGAAGCGAATATCCGGCGCTATCCTGGTATTCCCACTCGTTTAAATGGTCGCTGATAATGGTATGGTCAACTCCTGCTCCCCATTGTATAAAATGCTTTCCGAGTTCATAAGTTCCTTTGTGGCTAATATTATAAACCTGGATGTTGAGTTGATCACGCGCATAATTTTGATATACACCGGCGCCCAGGGGGTTTGTGATTTGCCCGAAATCAGGTTGGGTTTTATCAAAGCTTCTTTCACCAAAAAGATAAGCTCCGGTAATATCAGTATTTTGATTTTCGTTGTCGCCGTACCGGCTCAACATCCATTTTAATTTTATTTTTTTATTTACATTTTGCACCAGGGTTATACCAAGAAGATTGCTGTTGTAATTATCTTTTTCCTGCCCTTCAAAATAAATATCAAGCCCGATGTTGGCTGTAAATAAAGGAGAAAAAACTGCAGAGGATTTTTGTGCAGATTCCGGGATAAATGAAAACCTGGAACCTGAAGTGATCCCCAAAACTTCCAGTTGTAATTTTTGTGAAATTTTATAAGTGAGGTATGCCTGCAAGTCTGAAGCGGAAGGGACATAATTCCCTTTTGTTTCCTGGCTGCTCAGCAGATCTTTATTGGTTTTACTTCTAACTCCAAAGAGCCATGAAAGTTTTTGATCCTTTGAAACGCCCTCCAGGTGTAATCCCTGTTCAAGCGGGCTTACATATACTGAACCGCCAAAAGAAACCGGCTTCTTATATTGAATGTCAAGTACGCTGCTTATTTTATCTCCATATTTAGCCTGGAAACCACCTGTATAAAAATCAATATTCTTAACCAGTTCAGGATTGATAAAACTCAATCCTTCCTGTTGCCCGTTGTTTACGAGATAGGGACGGTATATTTCATAATCATTTATGTAGATCAGGTTTTCGTCATAATTGCCACCGCGAACAGAATATTGCGAGGTAAGTTCATTGTTACTGCCTACCAGTGTTTTTATCAGCCCCTCTACTCCTCCTGTAGCACCCGGAAGAGTAATGGCATTTTTTGGATTTATCTTTATAAGTCCTGTTTCATTTCTTTCTTTATCGTTTCTGATTACAACAGTTTGAAGTGTTTTACTGCTTCGTATAAGCCTTACCGTTAACTGTTCTTCCTCACCTTCGCTCAGATAAAAATTCTTTTGTTCATCGTGAAAACCCAAATGGGTAAAGACCAACGCAAATGCTTTTTCCGCCGGTACTTTTATCCGGTAATATCCTGAATCGGAA
>DASSHD010000737.1:0-13626 GCA_035693085.1 Hanamia sp.
GAATATTAATCTATTTTTTTAAAATTTATAAACTCATAAAAATATCCGTGTTATGAAAATATGATCCAAATCATATTTATTAATGAGGGTAATTATATTTTAGGATAGTAGTAAGATAGAAATTTGCAACGCTTTTTTAGAAGTAACATATCATAACCGTAACAATAATTTTAATTAAAAAACAAAAAAGTATAATAAAATGAAACATTTAAAAATCCCGGTATCAAAGAAAAAAATCAGTAATCAAATAAAATCTTTACTGGTATTGTCATTCGTGATATTTCTATCTGCTTGTAAAAATTCTACAAGCACTTCTTCCGTACTTGATCAAAAGAATGATGGCGATGGAGACAATTTGCCAAAAGTAACGCAGGAAATGGTGGCTCCGCCAATGTTACCAAAGTTCGACCAGGTTGATAAAGATGGTCCCAAAGTAGTGCAGGTTACTTTTACCGTGATTGAAAAGAAGATAGAAGTAGCGCCCGGCGATTCCATGTGGGCATTCACGTTTAATGGTACCGTGCCGGGGCCTATGATAGTTGTTCATCAAAATGATTTTATCGAATTAACCTTAAAGAATCCTGCAACAAATACTCAAATACACAATATAGATTTCCATGCATCAACAGGCGCTGAGGGAGGCGGGGATCTTACCCACGTAAATCCGGGTGAACAGGTAAAATTGCGTTTTAAGGCCACACGTCCGGGCGTATTTGTATATCATTGTGCTCCCGGAGGATTGATGACTCCCATCCATGTTGTATCCGGAATGAATGGCGCCATTATGGTTTTACCGCGTGAAGGTTTGAAAGACGAAAATGGTAATCCCGTGACCTTTGACAAGGCGTATTATATTGCGGAACAATACCTATATCTACCCAAAGACAAGGATGGGAAAGTGATAGAGTTTGCTACGCCTCAGCAAAGTGTCCAGGCTGTAGGTGATCAAATAAAAACATTGATGCCCACCTACATTGTCTTCAATGGCAGAGTCGGCTCTTTAGTTGGTAAAAATGCCATGACGGCAAAGGTGGGTGATAAGGTTTTATTTATTACAGCCGAAGCAAATAATGACAGCCGTTTTCATCTTATTGGTGGCCACGCAGACCTCTTCTGGCCAGGTGGAAAATTTAATAATAAGCCGTTTACTGATTATGAAACATGGGCAGTGCCCGGAGGTTCTGCTGCTGTGGCCTTATATAAATTCAGGGAACCGGGAACTTATACTTTCGTGAATCACAATCTTATTGAAGCAATCGCTTTTGGAGCAGCGGGACAAGTAAAAGTAGAAGGGAAGTGGGACAGTACTTACATGAAGCTGATACAAAAACCAGGACCGATACAATAATAAATAGTGTCGTTTTAAAATTTTACGAAAGGCTCTGGAAACAGGGCCTTTTATTATTAAATGACGAATTCTATTTGGTAAATATTTCGGGGAATTTATTATTGTAAACAAAAAATTAAAGTGTCAGAATTCCTCACCTGTCATTTATAATTTAATCAGGTTTCGTAAAATAAAATCATTAAATCAGAGTGTCTTTAATCAAATTTCCAATTTAAAAGTTGAGGAGAGCGATGACCCTGCAAGAGCCGTAGGTTCAATTTTATTTTGTAACAACTTTTTTTTCCTTTCTGTAAAGGTTGGTAGTCTTTTATTTTTTTTCT
The DNA here is from genome assembly GCA_035693085.1 of Hanamia sp. Classification (GTDB taxonomy): domain Bacteria; phylum Bacteroidota; class Bacteroidia; order Chitinophagales; family Chitinophagaceae; genus Ginsengibacter. The sequence goes on from DASSHD010000737.1 coordinate 1,669, forward strand.
GCTCACTACTACATACTTGTATCCCTTCCCGGTTAAGGTATCGAGGTTCTTTTGTGTAGCTATCCCTGCACCAGCCTACCGGCAGCTCCATTACCACTATAGGCCTTGCGGCAAATGCAACTTTACGCCACCTCACGAAAGCTTTACAGTAAACCAACAATTAGCCGAAATTCTTATTTTTTAGATTGTAACAGAAAGGCTTGTACGAAAATAATAACTTCTTACTTGTTCATAGTTACAATTGTTCGCCTGTAGCTGATATTCAGGGCTACAGTGTTTTTGTTATTTGCACATTTCAGGGATAGCGATGGTTAGTACCGCTTTTATTCTTCTTATCTGTCAAACATTCCATTCTTATTTTTTGGGAATCATTTCTATCACCAATTGAGATAGCTTAAACAAGACTGGGAGTTACATTATTTTTACTCTTTTTGTATCCAACAAAGCCATAAAAAGCAACATAGGCATACGCTATTGCATTTATAAGATAAGCATGTTGTATTCCTATTTTATCCGAAAAATATCCGACAAGCATAGGTAAGATTGCTCCTCCCAAAATTGCCATAATTAAAAAAGATGACGCTTTTTTTGTATGCTTACCCAGGCCCGCAATAGCAAGAGGAAAAATAGTTGGCCACATGATAGCATTACATGTGCCAATGGCAACAATGCACCATAAGGCAAAGATTCCGTTACTTGAAACAGAAATTAATATCAAAATAAATGCTATAGTTGAATAATACCGAAGTATATTTTCCTGCTTTATATATTTACCGATTATGAAAATTCCTATAAATCTGCTGATCATGGCAAGAAGCATATAATAGGAAACGAAGCGCGCTCCCATTTTGAGCGTGAACCCTTCTATATTTAAAAACTGTCCGTAACGGATAATGAAACTCCCCACCGACACTTCAGCGCCCACATACATAAAAATAGCTATTATGCCTAAAGAAAGATGCCGGTATTTTAATGGATTAAATTTAGTATCAGGTTCTTCGTCAATAACATCATTTTTATCTTGTTCAATAATTTCCGGGAGCTTTGATTTATAGACCATGAACGATAGCAATAAAAAAAGTATTGCCAACAATAAATAAGGCAGTTGTACCAACGATGCTTCGGAATTCAAATATTGGTTCCGTGCTTCGGGATCCATTGCGGATAGCTGATCTATAGTGTAGTTCACTCCTTTAAATATCAGGATTCCTCCTACGAATGGCCCCAGTGTGGCTCCGAGAGAATTTAAGGTGCCCATGATACTCAACCTGCTGGCTGCTGTAGATGAAGGGCCAAGCATCGTAACGTAAGGATTTGCAGCTACCTGTAATATGGTAATACCGGCAGCCAATATACTTAATGCTACCAGGAACAGGCTATATAATCGGGTGTTTGCAGCAGGAATAAATAACAGTGATCCTAAAGCAGCAATTAATAATCCCAATACGATACCGTTTTTATAACCTAATTTTTGCAATAAAATTCCCGAAGGAAGCGACATTAAGAAATAGGCGCCATAAAAAGCAAATTGTACTAGCGAGGATTGAAAATCTGATGTCAGTTCACAGGCTTTTTTCAGATGAGGTATCAGTATATCATTCAAATTCGTAACAAGCCCAAAGCAAAAAAATAAAACGGCAATGATGGTTAATGGATAAACATTATTTACCAAAGCAATAGGTTTATCTTTCGAAGCAGGCAGTTCATTGGTGGTTACCATAAAAAAATAAAATAATTTCTTCTGTAATCAGGTTTCAGGATTCTAATGAATTGAATTTCACTTTGAACCTTAACTTTTTAGAGGACTCTTGTCTTCGGATTCTTCATTTCTCACTTTACGTTCAGCAGCATTTCCACTTTTCCCATGATCAAATCCCTTGGACCTTTCAAGTTCAATCATTGCTTTAGGCCTGAAATTAATAATAAACGCACGCCGTTTTTCATCCGTTGTATTTCCACGGCTATAATGTAAAGTCCCACCATGATGCAACACACAGGAACCAGGTTCTAATTCAATATAAATTCCTTCTTCTTCTGTAGCTTCACATGACAAAGCGCCCCTTTTCCTCCAATTGATTTATGAGAGCGTAATGGTTTCAAATGAGAACCAGGTATATACCACATGCAGCCATTGTTTAATGTTGCCTTGTCCAGAGCAAGCCAGCAACTGATTGCCCTTTTGTCTGGCATACTGATCCAGTAAGCTGCATCCTGATGCCATGGAGTTGGAGTATTTGTGTGAGGGGCTTTGTTAATCAACATATCAAAATCCATTTCTACATCCTCGCCTAATAATGATTTAGCTATACTTAGTATTCTCTGATGATATTCCATGCCCAGCAATTCAGGTACAAAGTCACTAGGCCACATGATCTGAGTGATATTTTCAACATCCCTGTTACTCCCAAGTCCAATGCCCAGGTCTGACCGGTTTTTCCCGGTGTCTATTATACCGTTAAGGAATAAATCATAGATATTTCTGTACTCCTGAACTTCTTTGAAATCAATTACATCCTTTATAACAAGGTATCCATTTAGATTAAAAAAAGTTCGCTGATCTTCATTTACTTTCAAGTTCTTGTTCATTGTATTTGTGTTTGACTGTTTCTTTATTTATCGGTTTTTTACATAAAGCCTACTTCTCAAAATAAGCCACGCTTCCACCAACCCATTTTTTATCCATATTATATCTTACACCAATCATTTTTCCTTTGCTTAACCTGGCGAGATTGTTTACCGCAACCGGCCGTGGCTCACCTTTTTTCCAAAAATAAAAAATTCTGATTTCTGCTTTCGCAGGGATGTCCGGAGTTTTTATGATATCAGCGTATTTTACTTTTCGTTGAAGGATCCAGTTTTCCGGATCCTTTACATTATCAATATCTTTTTGAGTAAGATCAATAATTACTCCCTGTCCGGCAAAAGAAAATAATGGTTTCAAAACATAATTTTCGAGATCTTCAGGCACTTGTGTTACTTCATTGAGATAGTAAGTTTTGGGAACATAAGGATGCCTGATCAATGGCAGCGTAAATTTGCTGATACGGTAAAACCAGTTGGGATGCGGCGCCCACTCTACATCGAAAGGCTGGGTGATATCCACTACATCACCAAGTGTATTTTTTATCTGAGTAAGCTCATCAAAAATTATTCTGTTATAAATTCTTTTTATTTCAATTTTTTTCCCATCTTTTTTATAAAATAATTTTTTCCCCCGTTCGGCCGAGTCATCCGGGCGGGCCTCCTGTATTAGCTCTGTCAGGCAAACTATCGGAATAGGAACATAATCCTGTGTGCAATAAAAATCTATTCTTGTTTTTTGTTTGTGTGGTTTCAGTTCAAGAAGAATTACATTTTCAGGTGGATGGCCTCCCAGAATAATTTCTTTTAAAAATTGCGTGTATGAATCCGCATCATATCCATTGAGGTAGGTTGAAAAGTTTGCAGGAATCTCAAAATGTTTTTCAATGACCTGGGGATAATAAACCTGGAATCCAAACAGGGTAGGGAACCCCTGCATTTCTATAAGTTGTGGTTCCAGTTTGCCCTCTTCGTTCTCGCAAATCCCGAAATCAAATGCAATGAAATCGGTATGATCATTTTCATTGGGCACATTTTCATTCTTTGGAATGGCTCGTTGCGTAAGTGCCTTAAATTTTTTATCGGTTATGATATCTACAATTGCCTCACAGGCATCAATCATTTTTTTTGTAAATTCCTTTGGAATAAAAACGGGCGTTTCAGCTACACGAAATTCTATGGCGCCGGGATGTTTGCTGTTGAGGTCTGCTAAAAAATCTTTGTATTTTTCTTCTGTAAAGGCTTTATTAAAAGCGTTTCTTATTTCAGGTACCATGTATTAGCAATTAAAAATAAAATGATAAAATACAGGTATGAAATTAATCATTAATTACTATTGGACAAAGGATATAAATAAACCTATAAGGCTTTCAAAACCTTATAGGTTTATTTTAAGACTGGCTGTGGGATTCCAAAATTACAAAACTGCAGTATTTGTTGTTTTGCTGTGGTGCTGATGAAAATATCCGTTATTGCCAACTCCTGATAGGGGAGGAGATGCAGCAAAGCAAATAATAATTGATTTTTCTATTTTTTTAATTGGTAACCGAAATGGTTATACGCAAACTTTTTACTTTTGGTAGCCGGTAGCTGCAAACTATTGACATCAGGAAATTGACCTCGTATGGAGGCAAAGAGTATTTTAAGAAAATTCTTCATTTTTTCTTATCATTCGCAAATTGTAAAAAATATTCTCTACTTTGGTGTCAACAGGAGGGATTGTAAATCTAAGGGAAGGGCGAGAGGTAAACATTCAGCTTTCTGTATCTCACCTTAAGACAGTTAAGGAATTATCCCGACCATGTATTGAATGCAATGCCTGCCGCCGAGAGCATTTCGTGAAATAAGGTATAGCTGCGCGCGCCTGCAATCTCCACTGCGATAATTTCTAATAATGCCTGCCGTTGCCCCAACTGTAGCCCGAACCGGTTATATAATGGCAGCAATTGAGATACCACAACTGTAATCCTGTACTCATAGTCGTAATCATCGGTTAATTGCTTAGTCAAAGGGCCACGGTCATAACCGTCCAATACCAGCGTATCTCTCTCAAACCTTAAACGAATATCGCTCTTATCTGACCCGGTATCAAGGTGGTAAAGTGTAATATCTTCATTCATAAAAATTAGGTATCAATTTTATAGTAATTGATTGTATGATTTTTTTGTCCATGTTTTAAATATTCTAACGCCTGTAAAAGAAACGGGTGTCCATGAAACATAAGCTGATAGCTTGATTAATTACAATCTATTTCCTGCGCCTCTCCCGGTTCTAACTGCATTTCACCTAGGCCAGGTACACTTATATAATGATAGGTTGATACAAAAGTGGTCATGTCATTGCTGAATTCCCCTTTGCCCAATGATTCATAGCCAAACATATCCCATTGGATATAACATTTCCCTTGTAGATTGTATTTGATAAAAGCTCTTATACTTTTGCTTTGCACTTCACCAAATTGGTTTCGGGAGATGGTGTAATTTGCATCAGTAATATAGACTTTGGTAGTAGAATTACCAGACCATTTTTTGATGTCGTTCACTAACTTAGGATCGTTCATAGCCGAATGAATCCTGCGAATATAAGCGGTTGCTATTTTTTTATTTTGAACTTCGGCGGTTTTGCCATTTTCCGTCCGTTGGCGATTGTTGATTGAGGTAATTACCAATCGCAGGCTATCTCTGACTCCCTGAGCAAGGCCACCGGCACTTAACACCTGATCTGCCAGTTTACGATCTTTCATAAAGCACAGGTAGCTTCCCGTTTCTTCTATGAGTACCATTCCTTTTTCATACATAAAGACGAAGTTGGGGATTTGCGAACTCCACGCCTGCGTGCGCCGGAAAAAGGATTCTCCCTTCGTGAGTTTGTAAGCTGCAGCATGTTTGTAATCGTTAAGTTCGGGAAGGATCATCAGGGAATCTGTCCCAAACATAGTTACATACACCGGGTTGCTTTGACTAATCATTTGATCGTCAAAATTGGTCAGGCCGCCGGCAAGATAGTATGGTGTAGCCTGAGCAAGGATGCACAAAGGAGCTAATAGCAATAAAAATGCGAAGCTGATAAACACTGCGAATTTACATTTTATTATTTCTTGGTTGATCATGGGACTATTAATTGTTGTAAGATATTTTATCAATTCAATTTTCCATCCCCTTAAGCTGCCATCTTACGGAGCTTGTTGCTGGCCATGTCCATTCTGTATGCATAGTTGGCCCCGGAGGCGGAGAATTTTTACGGCTCCAACATCCCCAGAAGCCGTTATATTGCATTATGAAATAGGCGATAGGATATTGCTGCAAAGGATGCTCAGCTTCACCTAAATTGGGAATATCTTTAGATAAGAATGATAACCCTTTTCCATTTGCATCTGTTGGGGAATGAATATACCACTCGTTGGTAGGCCAATACTCATGTGAACCTTTTTCGGGATAAACTACCACATGTGTATATTCACCGGAAACCGGATCAGGATAAAAACGTACCTGATTGTCTTGTAAAGAAGCACTGTAGTTTCCTGAAATTGGCCAAATCTCCACACTCTTCCCAAAATTCACCCCCTTATATCTAAGAAATTTTTCGCCCTGGTCTCCATTTACATAATCGGTGCCTTTTACTTCATTCATTTGAAATTGCATTTCATGGCCATGCGCATAAAAAAGAACAGTGCCAATTTTCCAATCGCCATCGCTATGGTCTATGATTAGTTGAACTGTCATCCAATCGGCTTCGTGATTACCTATACCGCCGCCGTTGGCATCGTTATAACTACAGAGTTGCCAATATTCTACTTTGTAATAGGTATTGCCGTTATCACTATTGGATGGTACATGGCTTCTGTCGTAATACCACGGATTAGGCAACTTTATTGGAACAACATGCCCATACAAACCAATATTTCCAAAATTCTTTTCATCATTTTTTGATGGAGAAGACAGTGGATAATATCGGCCTAAACCATCATGCCCTACACGGGGGCTTAAATGATATGAGCTCTTTGCAAATGATTTTGTGATATTAAGCCCGGGGTTAGACAATAAGAGAGATTCAAGATTAGTAATTGGAGACATGATGGTACCTGCGTCTTTATCACAATCGCCGTTTGCACTGCCGCACTTCTTTAAGTCGCACTGACTAATATAGTTTTCCGCATCTATCGGAAAAATAGATTCACCGTCTGAGAATTTAAAATAAGGGCTATACCTTGCCAGAAGCCATGCTTCTAATCCATCGTCAATACCATCCTGGTCCTTATCAACATTTCTAAGTTGGGGATTGCGCAAAGGAACTTCGTGTGTGTTTCTTTGAGCATGTACATACAGCGAAAAGCATTGTGCCATAAGCCCTATACAAATGGCTTTGAATAAATATTGCTTTTTCATGAAGTTTATTTTTAATGGTTATAGTAGAAAAAATCATCGCCCACTCTTTACTTGCGCTTCAACTTTCTCCAACCTGTTGGTTAAATCATCAATTTGTTTTTGCTGTTCTTTTATTGCATTTAGTAAAACCGGGACAAGGCCCTGGTAGTTTACACTCAGCATTCCTTTTTTATCTGTCTTTACCAATTGCGGATAAACTTTTTGCAGTTCCTGCGCCAGTACGCCTATTTGTTGTGCAGTATCTTTATTTTCTTTCCAGTAATAAGTGTAGCCATTAATTTTCTGCAGGGCAGGCAAAACATTTTGCAAAGGCTTGATATTTTTTTTTAACCTGACGTCTGAACTGCTGAAAACACCGCCATGAAGGTTACCGTAAAAATCATCTGCATATACGTCGCCAACCAAATTTGTGTACCCATATTCGAAAACATCTAAGGGCCGTTGGGCATCACTAAAAAAAACAAGACTACTGGAAGGAATGCCGGCGTTATCGCCGGAAGTGGGTGTAAAGGGTTCAAATGATATACCCCAAAAATTATTAACATATGTGCCAATTCCCTGAAAACGAATTACAGGTACATTTATGGAATCTTCCAAAATCATTGTTTTAGCATTATAGTAATTGTCGGTATTTGCGGAGTGAATATGCAATGGAGCCTGAGGTGCTGTTACTCCAATGCCGACCATTGTAGATGCAGTTGCATTGTTTTGACCATAAATGCTTCCCAAAACCAAAGAGTTGGCTTGAGTAACAATGGCATTAGCGCCAATAGCTGTAGCATTGTCCTGAGAAACTATTGCATTAGCACCAACAACGGTGGTATTGGTTAAGTTGCTTCCAAGGCGCCCGTTTCCCGCATCAGTAGCGTAATACCCTATAGCTGTATTATTGTTACCACCTTTATTGTTGTCAAGTGTAGCATAGCCAATGGCTGTATTATTTACGCCGGTAGTATTGGTGCTAAGTGCATAGTCTCCGCTTGCTGTATTATAATTTCCTGTAGCATTGGCGTAAAGTGAATAGTATCCGTTTGCTGTATTCCAGGCGCCGGTAGTGTTAGTAAATAGTGATTGTGCACCATTTCCAGTGTTATAGCTTCCTGTACTATTTGTTTGAAGCGCCTGGAAACCATTTGCTGTATTCCATGCGCCGGTAGAGTTGGTAAATAGCGATTGTGCACCATTTCCAGTATTATAGCTTCCGGTAGTATTTGTTTGAAGCGCCTGGAAGCCATTGGCAGTATTATAATTGGCTGTGGTATTTTCATAAAGCGCCCCATCTCCGTTTGCCGTATTACGAATACCAATAGTGTTGCTGTAGAGTGCCTGGTTGCCATTGGCTGTGTTTGAAGCTCCGGTAGTATTTGAGTAAAGAGCCCTATTGCCATTTGCTGTGTTGGCATAGCCTGAAGTATTAGACCACAATGCGTCTGCTCCGATTGCAGAATTAAAATATCCGGTTGTGTTCGAAAAAAGCGAATAACTTCCAAATGCTGCATTGTGGCCACCGGTAGTGTTTGAGGTTAGCGAGCTTGTACCAACTGCAGTAATATAACTCCCTGTAGTGTTCGACGCCAGCGCATTATAACCCCATGATGTTATTCCTGTGTGAGTATCTATTATACCTGAATAAATATTATTGGTTTTTACTAATAATGGCTGGTCATCAATAGTACCAATAAAATTTTTTGATGTATCAATTCCACCATTTCCGGTGAGGCTCCAGCCATTGATATTTTCGCCTGAAAGATTTGCCCACCCCCTTCCATTATAAAACCAAAAAGACGTGGTAGTACTGTCATATACTAATAGGCCTTTTGCAGGAGAAGCAATGGCAGTACGCTGTGCGGTTGTCATTCTTGGTATGAGGACTCCCTTTGCCGTGCTCTTAATATCAAGCATAGCGCTTGTATCGGGCAAAGAACCATCTTGATTAATTGCTACCTGTGCAAGACCTGTCGCATAAAAAATTACGAAACCTATAATTGTCAGGATAATTTTCTTCTTCATAAACCTATTTTTTAAAATGATATGGGCATTATTTATTGTTTAATGAACTTAGTTTGTAAAACTGTTTTACCTATCAAAACTTTTACGATATATGCATTTGCAATAAGAGATTGCACAGGCAATAAAAACTGATTGTTCCCTACCTGCAGGCTCCATTTCGAAGTATATATTTGTCGTCCGGTAATATCAAATAGTTGAATAATGGCTTCAGTCGGCTGGCGAACAGATATGCGGGCTACTGCATTGTTATCTGTAGGATTTGGATATACAACAAAAGGCATTGCAATATCGGTACATCCGCCACTGAAAACAGGTGAATAATAAAATGCACCTGACATGTCAACAATTTTAATCCGGTAATATGCTGTTGGAAATGGATTATTGTCCTCATAACTGTAAGAATTCCCATTGATTTTGTTGGCTGCTACTACTGATTGTATAACATTCCAATTTATTCCGTTATCACTTTTTTCTATATCAAAATGTGAAGTGCTAATTTCAGTTGCAGTTTTCCACTCAATCAAAGCATAGTTATTTTTGCAAGAAGCATTAAAAGAAACAAGAGTTACCGGCAGTGCGTTATTAGCATCACTGAGTGTGAAATAACTTAATGAAGTCAATCCGATTTTTTCTACATAATTATTCGTTGTATTACGGCTGGTAATGCCTGCATTTGTCCAGGTTACTCCATCTGCACTTGTCCATAACGAAAGTGTATTTTCATCCTTATTATTCAATTCTGCGTCAAAATAGTAAAACCGAAGTACGGCATTCAGGGAGATGTCATTAGTAGGTTGAATAAGAAATGTTCTTTGTATGCCTGTAAAGCCTGTTACTGGATTTTGGGCTGGCTGATAAGAGCGGCTGATTTTTACATTCCCCAAATTTTGAATCGAAGTAATTACCGCGCCAAGATTGGCGATATTAAGGTCTAAAGGATTATTTACATCCGCTAAATTAGCAACCACCAAACTGCCCGTTGTGCCTGTAATACGTGACGTTTCTGATTCATTATTTAAGAATGCGGAATCTGTAAGCAAAAATATTACTCCATTTAGATTAATAAGTCCACTTATAAAATTAACCCTGTTATTTACATGCACTTCAGCATTTAGTGTTACTTCAGCCGCCCCTCCCGTTTTGTTCAACGTGAATTCATTTATCAATACAGAATCGTTTCCCGAAATAGAAGATGATGACGAACCTGTAAAAGCAACATTTGCTTTGGAAGCATCAAATGTGCCATTATTCTTTATATCAGTATTTTGTAAAACAATGCTACCTAATGATGCAATGAAATCAGTCCCAGATGTTACGCTTAATTGAGTGTTTTGCGAATCCCCCCGCAAAGGGCATTGTATTAAAAAAAGGAAACACAAAATTAGTAATGCTGAATCATATTTTTTTGAGTAAATAAGCATCATTGTTTAAAAAATTAGTTGCTACTGTTTTGTTAACGAAAAATTGGCGCTTTGGCCAATAATTCCTGAAGTCATTGTTCCCGATAATGTTGATTGATTTTGTGAGAGGCCGGCGTTACCGGTGGCAAGCTGCCCTGAAATATGTAATGTATTGTTTGAAACGGACCATGTCTCATCATAAGCAATAGAGCCCGTAGTGGTATCTATGGTTGAACCAGTAGGATTTATATATAACCTGCATTTATTATCAGGCTTTATCAAAAGTGCCATGCCATAATTTGTAGTGGAGGGAGTAATAGCACCTTCCCAATATCCCTGCAAATAATTGTAATTGTCAGAGCTATTGTTTGAGTTTTTTTTGCAGGAAAAAATAGTTATTACAGCTACGGTTAAAATTAAAAGAAGTGCATATTTTGTTTTCATAATTTTTATTTAAAGTTTGATGAAAGACGCTAATGATTTTTAATACAATTGAAATGTGAGGCAATTTTATAGTAAATACGAAAATTGAAAAACAGGGAATCATTGTACGACTGAATTGTCCAACATATAACCGGTAAGTAAAACCAAAAACCGTTTATTTGAAAATAATGTTGTTTGTTGACAAAAAGCAGGTTTTCGTTGAATAACACGGTTTTTATAAAATCGGTTTTTATAAAATCGTAAATTGCTTTTATGTTAGAAGGTTCAATCATAAAAAATCTGCTTCTTAACATCAACTACAGGTGGCTTAGGCACGTATTTCTTTGCGTTGGTTATTTTATCTGGATTAACTTACTTGATTATAACAGGAGCAACAACCTGCGACAGACGCTTTATATCTTCCTGTTTTTTTACCCGCTTGTTTGGGTGTACCTGATCGTTATTATTTATTGGTTAATTCCATCCTTTCTTTTAAAAGGGAAATACCTTAAATTCTTTCTATTGTATCTTATCTGGTGTTGCGTTGGGCTTAGCCTTATTTTCTTTATTTATAATTATGCCTTTCGTCCTTTCATTGGCATTGCAGCACCACAACATCTGACTTTGTACAGGTTTTATCACGAAACATTTACTCCGCAAATGTTTATGGAAATTAATGCTTTGCCGACTTTCTGTGGTTTCTTCAAACTGTTTAAATACTGGTATATAGAACAGCAACAAAAAAATCAGATTGAAAAAGAAAAACTAAACACCGAACTACAATTACTGAAAGCACAACTCCATCCGCATTTTCTGTTCAACACGTTGAACAACCTCTATTCGTTGGTATATGAAAAATCGGACAAAGCGCCAAAGATGCTGATGCGTTTGTCAGGATTGTTAAGCTACGTATTGTATGAATGTAAAGCAAATGAAGTTTTGTTGTCAAAAGAAATCAGCACTATTAAAGATTATGTAGCGCTTGAAAAAGAAAGATACGGCGACAGGCTGGATGTTTCATTAAATTTTTCAGGCGATATTGAAGATAAAATGATTGCACCGATGTTGTTTCAACCGTTTATTGAAAATGCTTTCAAGCATGGTACATCAGAACAATTAGGAAAAGTCTGGATGAGCATTGATTTGTCTGTAAAAGAAAA
>DASSHD010000738.1:0-6218 GCA_035693085.1 Hanamia sp.
ATGAGAGACGTGAACAAAAGCTTTTAAAGTTAATTTGTTCTGTATCTTTTTTAAACAATTCATAATTTTCAGCGCTAATATTTTTCATCGGCAACCTAAGAACTCCGCAATCCAAACCAACTAACTTCATGTAGGCTTTACCGATGGAAATGCCGCCACCGTATTTTCCTAATAAAGTAATCATATCAATAGATTGTTGTTGCAATTCTTGCGCTCTTTTCATGTCAGAAGTATTAAACGCTTGTATTAAATCATAATAAACCGGAGCTGCATAGTTGTAAGTACTTCCTACTGCACCTTTGGCACCTAAAGCCAACGCAGATAGCAAATTCTCATCCCTTCCCCAAAGCATATCATATTTTCCATTCTGAAAGTGCAGGCATGAAAGAAAATCCATGAAATCTTCATTTGTGTATTTTATTCCTGCAAAGTTGGGAATATCCCCATCCACAATTTTCAAAAGGTCAATCATAGGAAAATTAACTCCCGTAAATACCGGAATGTGATAGTAGTAAAATGGCATATCGGGAACTACCGAGGCAATTTTTTTACAGCAAGCAGCAAGAGTAGCCACATCACCAGGTTTAAAATAAAATGGTGCGGTAAAAGAAATTGCGTGTAAGCATAGTTGTTGTGCATACTTTGCCAACTCAATACAATCGGCCATACAAGTGCCGCCTGTCAGTAACAGCACTTTAAAATCCTTATCATCTTTTGTGCAACTGGCCCAAGCCTGAGCGATATCTTTTTTTTCCTGCATAGTTAAGGAAGCTCCTTCACCAGTGGATCCACAAATAAAAGCACCGGTAACTTTATTCTGCTTTAAAAACTGATAATATTCGGGGATCAATGCTACGTTCAGTGAACCATCTTCGTGCATTGGAGTAAATGGAGCGGCAACGAGGCCATGGATTCGGTGATTATTCATAATTTATTTATTAAACATTAGTAGTTATTCATTTTATAGAAGATGCAGTAAATACACTTTTTCTTATTAAAATCATTTTCTCATTAAAAATTCAAACATGTAGGTATGTCGAAGAATGCAAATAAATCATTTACAAAGATGTTTAGAGTCGAAAACTTATTTATCATGAAAATGAAATGAATAAAGATCTCCGTCCCTAATTTCAAACCGCAACCGGACCGTCTTGCCGGCAAGAGTACCTATATCAGTACTATCTGCATCACTGCGATTATTCCAGAAGACAGGACGATCAATGGCATCCCCAAAAATAGGAGGGCAATCTTTCAAGGCAAATCCGGGAATCGGATTCCCTTTCAAATCCTGAATCTCTACACGGATACTACCATAGGCAGACGTGGAAAAATTAAGCGAAAGCTGGTTTCCCTGAAAACGGATCGGGTTGGTAACAAAACCTCCGCCACTCATCGGTGCATTAACAGATACGAAGCCATCAAGACGTAGCGTATAACGTCGTAATGCGCTACGGTTGCCTGTCCATAAACTTTCATTAGCATATAACGAGATTTCATTTGGAGCACCTTCAAGGGCTGACTTAGTTTCCAATATGGTCCAACTAATGTATTGATCACTATAGCTCCAGGTACCGGGACGCTCAATACCGGGCCGAAGAAAGGCTTCATTCCATCTTTTAAACTTTACGCCATCTGTACTTGCCATAAATATACTACCGGTCAGAGCAGTGCTGAACCTTGGTTGAGTGTTGCCCCTCATTTTTCGTTGTTGTAATTCAGGTAGCGCATACATCGAACCTGACCAGCCACGATCTATATATCGTGCGGGTAAACCTATATAGATTTGAGGAGCGCGATAATACGGAATTATTCCATTAGTATATAGTTGTTCCGTCATTGTATCCTTATAGGTAACTTTAGCTTCATTCTCCCAATGAATAAAATCCTTTGAAGTCGCAGTCCGGACAGCACGCATATTATTCTGATCAAAGAAACGCCAATAGATCCTGTACTCGTTCTTCACACTGTCCCAAAAAGCAGTGTTCTGAGTGTCAAAAGTCCCATCAGTGAGAATAGGGGCTTCACTCATCGGAGACCAGTGAATACCATCTGATGATTTAAAAGCATACAGAGTCCAGGTTGACCTATTGGGACTAGGTCTGGAATCAACTAGGGCTTTGTATAATGCAGACGGTGGCACGTTTGGATTTTGGTCCTTAAAAACAGTCACATTATCGGCCAAAATAAAATGGAAGTTCCCAAAATCTCTGCTAGCTAATACAATGTTGTTATGCTTCGAACCATTAAATTCGAACAAACTCAAATCAGGTTTCGTCCAATGTATCCCATCTTTACTTTCCGCGTAACACCAAACCATTGGATGAGTAACTTCCCCGTTGGTGCCTCTGTTCCATCCTCTATAATACATACGATAGATATTCCCATCCTTGAAAATACTATTATAGTTACTGAAGCTACCTTCCCAGGGTTCATCGGTCAAAAGGGCAATCTCCTGAATCACAGGATGATGCAATCGAAGTTCAGCTTTACCGAAAAACCGACTAACAAGCACATCATCCACAAATAGCTGTCGCTGAGAACCAATGTCTAATACTTTCGCAACCGGAGTTTTTGATTTCTGAGCTGAGGAACTGAGGCTAACTGCCATTAAGAACATAAAATAAATAACCACATTATAAGCATGTGGGAAAAGTTGAATTTTATGATTTATCCGGATATATTGAAACCAGAATGAGAATATTTTCCTTTTCATAATAATAATTTACTTTTTAATAAAATTTGAAGACAAATCATTTATCCGACATCCAAAAATAAAATCTTTATAATCGGCATAATAATACAAACGAGACAAAATCTAATGCTATCTTTCCCTTATTAAGGGTTATTTAAAAAACCAGAAACAGATTGCATCTAACCTAAATCGCAAATCTCTTCAAAACCAATTTTCAAAGATTCTTACCCATTTTCAATTTGCTGCACTAATATTTCGTTTATCATATTAAAATCAAAATCTCCATTATTTGTTCTTTTACTGTTGAGCTATTTTTATAATTCTTAATTCACAAATTTTTCACATGAAGCCTTTTATAAATTGCCAGGATTATATACTTAAGATCTGCCGGGCACAATGTAGCTATGCGAGCTTTATAAATTATTTTGATTAAATTATTTTTCATTTCTAGGTTTCACTAAATAAAATAATACAGCACAAACCAAAAGGAGTAATGAGGCGAATTTGAATGCAACACTAAGATCTATATGCAAATCGCGCATGGCTCCTGCTGCATAAAGTCCAATCCCACCCAAAACAGTACTAATTAAGTTCAGCACTCCATATCCCGTAGCACGGTAACGAGAATCAGCGACGAGACATAAAACGGGCATTAAGTTAGTATCGCTAAACATACGTGTAAGCCCGTAACCAAAAAAGAACAGAATGGTTAATGGAAGAACAGTAACACTACTTGCAAAAAAAACGCAAGGAGCAGCTATACAAAGACCAATTACCGGAACAAGAATTCTTGACCTTGCATTTGTCTTGTTCCAATAGTCAGCCCAAAAACCTCCGAGGAGTAGTCCGGCGATTGATGCAGGGTAAAAATATCCTGTAGCATATAAACCTGCCCTTGCCTGAGTTAGATTAAAATGTTCCTGATAGAAGGTGGGAAGCCAGCCCATTATTATCCAGGTTACCATTCCCAATAATCCCCAAAAAATCAGAAGAAAAATAAATGACCTGCTACTAAACAAATCTTTCATTGCTTCAAAAAAGTTTACCCTGGTTTTTGTTTCTTTTAAATCCGGTTCCTTTTCAATTTGTGGTATATCGCGAAGAAAAAATATTAAAACCAAAGAGTAAACTATTCCTATAATGCCAAAAATATGGAATGCCCAGTGCCAGCTATGATTTTCAGCTATCCATCCACCCACAAAACCAAGACTCGAGCCCAGCATATTTCCACACATGAGTATTCCAGTAGCAAGAGACCTTGTTGAACCCCGATGATAATCCATAATCAGGGCAAGACTTGCGGGAATAAAGCACGCTTCACTAATACCCATTAGCGCGCGGGTAGCCAGTAACTGTTCAAAGGTTGTCGCATAAGATGTTAGCCAGGTAACTGTTGACCATACGAATAAACTAACAATTATAACCCTGCTACGTTTGAACCGATCAGCAATAAATCCGGCAAATGGACTAAGGAAGCCATAGACCCACAAAAAAACAGAAGTCAAAATGCCAAAATCTGCTTCAGTCATAGGAATTTCCTTTATAATAGAAACACGCATCGTAGTGATTGTTATACGATCGAGGTAATTTAAAAGGCCAACAATAAAAAGAAGCGCCACAACTAACCAGGCGCCTGATGGTAATCTTTTTTCCGTATTTATCGCATTTGAAAATGGTAAAGTCATTGGCATTTAGTTAAGATTGTTAGTTCACATTGTCTGCATGAATATTTGTTTATCTCTTCGAAATCTAATTCGTGTTTAATTCAAAAAAAACGTATGCGAAGAATAGTATAAAGTTTAAATCGGCTATTCAGATTTTTTTATATCATTCTAAAATCAAAATCACTATTATTCCTGCCCGAAAGACACGATCAGGCGGGTGTCCTTTTACTGTTGATCTGTGTTCGTATTAAGCCCCCGGATAATTCCGGATATTTCATCAAATATTTTTTTTGGTAACGCACCGGCCTTCCAATCTAAAATCGTACTTTGTATCTGGCTGATCTTTCTGGCGCCAATGACCACTCTTGTGGCTTCTTCAATAGAAAAAAGATAACGTTGTGCCAAAGTTGCAAGAGTCAAATCATATTTATTAGCGAGTTTATTTACACGAATTGCATTTTGAATATCTATTTTAGAAATTTCTGTAATCCCCGGATCTTCTTTCGTATATTGTTGGAAGCGGTTGCCCAGCAGCGAGAAATGTAAAGCTGAGGCTGCATAAACTGAAAGATTCTCTTTTAAAGTAACGGGTATTATTCCATCAAAAGCAGAAAGATTGCAGGCATCCATCATGCAGAAAGTTGATATCACATCGAAATATTTATTGCTAACATAAGGCATAAAAGCAACCGAAGGATTGCCGCCAATTCCCAGCATTTCAGCAAAACCCTGTTCTTTAAAACTTAGAAACGTTTCAAGAATTTCTTCTACTTTATCAAGTGGCACCCATTGTGGCTCGTGTAAAAAGAGTAGGTTAACCTTATCCAAACCTAATACATCAAGGCTTCTTAATACAGATTCCTTCATGCCTTGAGAAGAGTAGTCCAGTTTAGCATCGAATGCGGAATCACCCCGCAATCTTCCAACTTTAGTGCTGACAAAAGGAATCTTCCCTTTCCATTGCTTTAATGCTTTGCCAAGATATAATTCTGCATTATTGTAAGATGGGGCTGTATCAAATGAAGTGATTCCATTCTCCAAAGCATACAGAATGCAATCAATACTTTCGGGCTCATTCACTTTACCCCAAATTCCGCCTAACCCTGATGTGCCATACACCAGCCTGCTGCCATAAACAGGGAATTTGCTTTCGTAAATATTAGCTTTGTATGTTGGATAAAGTTTCAATGTATTTTATTAAAATTATAAGCGATAAAACTTTGTCGCATTTAATCCAAAAAAATTATTCCGCTCATCTTTTGAAAACTTTGAAAAATAATCATTCATAATCTTATACATATCCTCATAAGAAGATGACAAAGTACAAACCGGCCAGTCTGATCCATACATGATCCTTTCCGTTCCAAACAATTCCACCACAGCATCCAAATAGATTTCGAAATCTTCCTGCTTCCATTGGTGCCATTTCGCTTCTGTTACCATCCCTGATATTTTACAAAATACATTTGAAAAAGCAGCTACGGCAGCCAGCCCTTTTTCCCAGCTTTTATATTGATGATTCCTTATTTCAGGCTTAGCCAAATGATCAATAACAAAAGGTTGATCAGGGAATTTTTTAATAAGTTCTAATGTATTTGGCAATTGAATACTAAATATCAAAATATCATAAGTATAGCCAAAGTTTCTCAACGCTTTAATACCATTCAAAAAATCAGGCTGCAGCATAAAATTCAAATCGGGCTCATCCTGAATAACATGCCGAAACCCTTTTATCATTTCAAATTGTTTATAAAAAGACAGCCTTTCAGTAACATTGCCTGCCTTTAAATCTACCCATCCAACAATTCCCCTTACGATAGAAGAAGCCGCGGCCATCTTTAAAAGGAAATCATTTTCTGCTT
>DASSHD010000739.1:0-2909 GCA_035693085.1 Hanamia sp.
ATAGGTGTGCGGTGAGCAGAAACAATAGTAAGCTCATAAGAAACTCCAAACTGTTTTAATATATCCGCAGCAGATTGCATTATTTTTAGATCGCTGTCGCTGCCCATGATGATGCCAACAAGTGGTTGATTTGTTTTTGCCATATATTAAATTAATCGCGTAAAGATAATTTAATTCTTAAATGCTCAAAAAGTAAAGATGAAGACGAAGGCTTAGGTTTCAAACAATAAAATGTCTGTCACCGGATGTATTAAGAGGATTAATTAAAGATTTGTTACAGTAAGTAGCTTTTTCAAATTCACGAATATTTATAGATAAAATGGATATTTCCGGAAACATCAGATGTAGTTTTTCAATAATATTTCTTGAAAGATTTTCTTTTTGCTCAACAGTCCTTCCTTCCATAATATTTCCAAAGATGTGCAAAAAGTCATTTTTTGTTTTTCCTAACAGGTAGTATTTGTAAGGATTAATACGCACTTTAATATCATCTTTTGCGAAAAGCCCTGTTGCTTCTGCAGTGTCATAAACTGCCTGCATAATTTCATCAGGCTTCTTTTGAAGAAGAAGGTTTTCTGAACAGTCAATGATAAAATGAGGCATATTTGTTTTTTATTTTTTGTTACATCTCAAAAGATATCCTTAAACCTCTATGGTCTCAAATTTTTTATAAGTGTGTTTTACAGATTAGCAATATCCCCAGCTAATAACGCTACTGTAGCCTCAGCCACCTTCGCCTGGTAAAGCGCATTATACAACCGGTTCTTGGCATCATTATAACTTATCTGTATCTGCCGCAATTCTACAGAAGTGATATTTAGTTTTTTATATCGTTCAGTAGCAATCATAATATTTTCTGTTGCTAATACAAGATTGCTTTTTTCGAGGTTTATCGCCTTTAAAGCATTGTTGTAATTTATGTAGGCGTTGGTTAATGCAGTTTCAATATTTTTTTTTGTTTGGATAATAGAAAGTTGCTGATTCTTAATCTGGATATCACTTACTGCTAATTGTTTTTTTACCAATATTCCATTGAATAATGGAACTGATATTCCGATAGAACCTGAAGGCCCATACGTTTGATTAAAAAGTGTAAAACCCGCGCCATTACTATTCCTGTTAAAATTATAAAATCCATTCAGGTCAACGGATGGCAACCGGGCAGAGTTCACTTCTTTTTTTTCCTGCGCTAAAACTACTAACTGGCTGTTGGCAAGAAGTACATCGGGATTTTGTTTTTCAATTTTATTTTGTACTTCGGTATAAGCAGGCAAAGGCATCACCATAATCGTATCCACCACAATGAAAGAAGTATCAGGATTTTTACCCAGCAGATTAGTTAAAGAAGACTTTGCCAGCGCAATTGAATTTTGCAGGGAAAGTAAATTGGAGCGTTGTTCATTTAGATCTACCTGCGCTTCCAGTACTTCATACTTAGCACCGGTGCCTATTTCAAAGCGTCGCTGTGCAAGATTCAGGCGATCTGTATATAAACCTATTTGCTCCAGGGTAGCTTTTTTTTGTTCTTTTAACGTCACAATATTGTAGTAAGAAGTGATTACATTATAAACAGTTTCATTCAGGTTTTTTCTGAAAGCGTACTCACCGCTTCTTTCTAATTCTTCCAGCTTCTTTTTGGTAGCAAACATTTTTAAGCCATCAAAAACGCGCCAGTTAACGGCTAAGCCTGCACTTAAATTCCGGGTTTTGTTTCCGTTCTTTTGGGTATAGGTTCCATTGCTTAATTTTTGTTCTAAGTTATTTACGCCAATAGTTTTGGTGGCTGTGGCGCTTATCGCCGGTATGGCGCCTGCATTGGCCCAGTTATTATTAATAGCGCCTATTTCAATTTCATTTTTACTGATGATAACGCCATAATTTTTTTCAATAGCAATATTTACAGCATCCTGAACTGTGAGAAGGGTATCCTGGGCATAAATTGGTAAATAAAAAAAGAGGGCCTGAAAAAATAAAAAAAATAATATTTTATGAAAGCGCTTCATTCAATGGTTGTTTTTTGCGTGAAAGAAATGCATACATGGCAGGTACTACAAATAATGTAAGAACCAGGGAAAATAATATGCCACCAACAATTACAATTCCGAGCGGAACCCGGCTTGTTGAAGCATCGCCAATTGACAAAGCAAGTGGTAATGCGCCGAGCGACATTGCCAGGCTTGTCATTAAAATAGGACGTAGCCGCAGATAAGCGGATTCTATTACCGCATCAATCTTATTCATACCTGCCTCTCTTTTTTGATTGGCAAATTCAACAATCAATATTCCATTTTTTGTAACCAAACCTATGAGCATGATCATTCCTATCTGCGAAAAGATATTAAAGGTTTGTCCGAATATCCATAATGAAAGCAGAGCGCCTGCGAGTGCTAACGGCACTGTAATCATAATGATAAATGGATCCATGAAACTTTCAAACTGAGCTGCAAGAACTAAATAAATAAGAATAAGCGCCAATATAAAAGCAAATACTGTGTTCCCGGAACTTTCAGAATAATCCCTGGAAGTGCCGCTGAGGGCGGTAGTGAATGAGTCGTCTAAAAGTTTTTTAGAAATCCTTTCCATTTCTTTTATTCCATCTCCTACAGTATATCCCGGAGCAAGGCCTGCGGAAATGGTAGCCGATTTGTACCTGTTGAAATGATAAATAGTTGGGGGCGCTGATGCTTCAGTGGTAGTAACTAAATTATCAAGGCCTATATTTTCGCCGCGATCATTCCTTACCATTATTTTACTGAGGTCGTTGGGATCATCCCTGTCGCTGCGATCTACCTGGCCAAGCACCTGGTATTGTTTCCCGGATCTTAAAAAATATCCGAGCCTT
Source organism: Hanamia sp. (assembly GCA_035693085.1). GTDB lineage: Bacteria > Bacteroidota > Bacteroidia > Chitinophagales > Chitinophagaceae > Ginsengibacter. Next base: position 2,843 of record DASSHD010000739.1, read on the forward strand.
CTGTCGCTGTAAGCAAGTTCGAGCGCCTGGTTGATATCACCTACACTTACACCCAATTCGCTTGCTC
>DASSHD010000740.1:0-23045 GCA_035693085.1 Hanamia sp.
TAGATTTTCGAAAATTTGCTCCAATCAATCTTGAAAAAAGAGCTAATGACAATTTTATCTTTTTATTTATTGGCAGATTGATTAAGGATAAGGGGATATTTGAATTTGTTGAGGCCGCAAGAATGATTAGGAAAAAATATCCAAATGTTATTTTCAATGTAATAGGCCCATTCTGGCATCAAAATCTGAAATCCAATACTATTACAAAAGCAGATCTGCAAAATTGGATCATTGAGGGGATTATAGATTACCAGGGAGAAAAGAAAGACGTGAGGAAGTTTATTGCAGAGGCAGATTGTATTGTATTACCCTCTTATAGAGAAGGGTCTTCAAACATTCTTCTGGAAGCAGCCAGCATGGAAAGACCAATAATAACCTCAAACACAACCGGCTGTAAGGAAATTGTGGAAGATGGCATTACGGGGTTTTTATGTAAAGTGAAAGATAGCAGGGACCTGTCTGAAAAAATGGAAAGAATGCTTTTATTACCTTTGGAACAAAGAAATGAAATGGGTAAAAAGGGAAGGCAAAAAATTATAAAGGAATTTGATAAACAAATAGTTCTTAACATCTATTTAAAAGCAATAGATCAGATTTTAAAGTGATTTTTTTTGAAAAAAATTGTAATTCAATTGATCAAAGTATTGAGCTAAATTTATTAAAATTTAAAATTAAACTTTTCACTCACAACAGAGTCTTACCCACAGTTTTTCTTCTTTGTTGCGGTGATAAATATTATGACCCAAATCCAGAACGACCAGGAGCTTTTAGAGCTTTTCAAAAATCCTGCAACAAAAGAGCAGGCTTTTACAGGTATTGTAAAAAAATATCAGGAAAAATTATATTGGCATATTAGAAGAATGGTAATAAGCCATGATGATACCGATGATGTATTGCAAAATATGTTTATTAAGGTATGGAAAGGATTAGAGAATTTCAGGGAAGACAGCCAGCTTTATACCTGGCTCTACCGGATAGCCACCAATGAGTCACTTACATTTCTGGCCCAACAGAAAAAGAGGAGTTCTCTTTCATTGAGTGATGATGAAAACGGGCTTAGTAATCAGTTGAAAAGCGACACACATTTTGATGCCAATAAGCTCGAATGGAAACTACAGTTAGGAATTCAATCTTTGCCGGAAAAGCAAAGACTGGTGTTTAACCTTAGGTATTATGACGAAATGCCTTATGAAGAAATGAGTCGCGTGCTGGAAACCAGCGAAGGAGCTTTGAAAGCAAGTTACCATCATGCAGCAAAAAAAATTGAAGAATTTATCCTGAATCATTAAACTAAATAGACGATCAGGCGTCTGAGAATTGCGATGGAAAAAGCATTAGAAATATTAAAAGAATTACAGAATATTAGCCCTAGCCTTGCTGAAATAGTAAAGGTGAATGTATTTCATGTGCCCGATCATTACTTTGAGGAAATACCAAATAAAGTATTGACAACAGTTTTTCTTCACCAGGATGAAAAAATTACAGATCAAAAAGTTCCTGAAGGGTATTTTGATGATTTAAGCAATAAAATACTTGCGAGAATAAGAAATTCTAATATTGAAAGTGCTGAAGATGAAATTAGAGCCATTTCGCCAATTTTATTTTCGATAAAGGATAAGAATGTATTTACAGTTCCTGAAAATTATTTTGAAAATCTAAAGGGTAAAATAATTGATAAGCTAAGTGACAGGGAAGCAAAGGTTATTTCTATAAGTTCTGGAAGAAAATGGTGGAAATATGCAGCGGCAGCCGTGGTGGCAGGTGGAATTACCATTGGCTCATGGCAGATTTTTAATAACAGATCAACGACTGAGAATGGCGATAAAGTTTTAACCACCTCAGCTAAAATTCCTGATTACATAAAATTATCATTTCAATATAAAACCCCCGAACAACTGGAAAATGGTATTGCATCATTAAGCAATAATGAAATTGCAACGTATCTTGAAAAGCATGGAAATATAATGGACGATGACATACTCGCAAATGATATAGACCCGAATGAATTACCTGATACTAAAGATTATTTGATGAATGATAATACGTTGAACAATTTTTTAAACGCAATAGATCTGCACGATTCAAATAAAAATATACAGTAAAATGAAAAAATATCTACTCATAATTTTGGTTTTCTTTGGAAGTTTTTCATTTGCATACGCACAGAATGGTCAAAGAGCAGAAAAAATACAGGCATTAAAAATTGCATTTATTACTCAAAAACTTCATTTAACTTCTGCAGAGGCAGAAAAATTCTGGCCTGTATATAATGAATACAATAATGAAATAAAGAATCTTCGGGCTAATAATAAGAATGGGGACGTGCTTGATAACGAACAAAAGCTATTAGATATCAGGAAGAAGTACAAACCTGATTTTGAAAGAATATTGGGGCCTCAAAGATTAAACGATCTTTTTAATGCAGAAAGAGAATTCAGAAATATACTGATTCAGAGGCTTAAAAATCAGCGACAGCAAAGAAACAGATAATTGCATTTTATAAAAAATACGGGAGAATTTATTTCTCCCTTTTTTATTTTCTGGGTTTGATAAAATCAAATTGCTTCTGTAATAATCTTTTTTGATAACCAGAAAAATCTTATAAATAGTAAATTTCAATATTTGTTTGTTTACTGCAAAGGGAGTTCTTCATGATATTATTTTATTATCAGAATAGGTCAAAGACAGAGTATATTATAAAATATTTTTTATTAATAATTGAATAAAGTAAAATTTCTCCTAAATTTGTCCATAGGTGTTTTTCATAGGTTAGCAACGGCCGGCCCTTTTTAGGGCAGGCCTTTTTTTAATTTCATATTAAAATTTATAAAATGGATATTTTATATCGTGATAAAAAAGGAATGTCCATTTCTCTTTTTCTCCAAGGTTCCACCATTTTTGTCTTAGTTCCATAGCAACTCCACCATCATAATCATATTTAGCTTTAAACTTACTTCTCATCTGATGCAGTTGAGGTGCCACATCGCCACCAAAAAAAATAATGTCTTTGTTATCAATTATTTTAAAAATCTGGTGGAAAGGACAATGTGCGCCGGTGACTTCATAATGAATATAATCGTCTATAATTCCGTTTCCTTCTGTAAAGATTGCTTTGCTGTATTTTTCCAGCAATAAGAAATCATTCTTATGGTACGAAGAGAACCCCTTTTCTAATCCAAAATTAAATTCATTTTTATTAATGTAATATGTAGCATTTTCAAAACTTACAATTTTTTTATTCTGATGTGCTATTCCTCCAGTATGATCTTTGTGAAGGTGAGAAAGGAGTACTTTTGTGATATCGGAAGGGCTAAAGCCATTTGATGCTAAATTTTTATATATCTGCAACTGTCCATCTTCATTTGCAAAACCAAGCCCTGTATCCAGCAAAAGGATATCTCTTGAAGTAACAACTACGAAAGGTTGAATTTCTACCAAAATACTTCCTTTATTTCTTTCTTGCAGATTGTCTTTTTCTATACTAAAAGGAATAAATTTTTTGCTTTGATCAACCGTAAAAGCTCCCTCGCTAAGTGGAATTATTTTCATTTAATAATTTTTGAGTTTCTCTTTGCTCTAAAAAAGCAACATAGTAAAGCAACCCCGCCTGACTGTGTCTTTCGGGCAGGAAATAGCAGGAATTACTATTCTCATCTATGCCTTTTCAGAAAATTCTAAACCTTCTAATCCTTTTCAATTATCGTAATACCATGTGGCGGTCTGCATCGAGCCGTACCAGAATAAAAATCAAAATAGTAAAAGTTAATAAAGACGAACCTCCATAACTCATCAGGGGCAAAGTGATACCGATAACCGGAGCCAACCCGATCGTCATGCATATATTGATAGACATGTGAAAAAAAATGATTGCTGCTACGCTATATGCATATACCCTGCTAAAAGTACTTCGTTGACGTTCAGCCAAAAAAATGATTCTGAGCATAAATAACAAATAAAGAATGATCACAAGGCTGCTTCCCCAAAACCCAAAATTTTCTCCTACTGAAGTGAAAATGAAATCAGTGTGTTGCTCAGGAACAAAATCTCCCTGTGTTTGTGTTCCTTTTAAAAAGCCTTTACCCCATAAGCCTCCGGATCCTATGGCAATTTTCGATTGCTTTACATTATAATTTTCTTTGGCTTTGGTTGCCTTTTTTGTTTTACTCTGTTCTAATTTATTTTCTTTATTAAGTGTGGCGGTTTCGGCAACCGGAATATAATCTACTCCAAATGTATTCATAATCCTTTCTACCTGGTATTGATGCAGCACATGACTGAATAAATAAGGAACTGCAAATCTTTGAATGCCAACGCACAATATCCATAATCCGAGAATAACGACTAGGATGCCTTTATCCCGTTTTATTTGTTTTCTAAAGACATAAAACATAATAGCGGCAATAGCAGTAAGAATTATGGCTAACGTATTTTTTTCAACCAATATAGTAGCTATAACGAGTACAGCAAATGAAAATCCTATGATAATATAAATAGGAGGGAGCCCTTCGCGGTACATAGGAATGAGAAAGGCAAAATAAACGAGGGCCAGTCCTGTTTCATTTTGTAAAAGAGAAAACACTGCGGGAGTTAAAGCAATAGCTGCAGCAATGAGTTGAGAACGGGGATTTTTAAAATTAGTTTCGGGCCTTGATAAATATTTTGCAAGAGCCAGGGCTGTAAATATTTTACACGTTTCTACAGGTTGCAGGTTAAAAAAGCCAAGAGGAATCCACGACTTTGAGCCATTAATATCCTTTCCCAAAACAAATGTTGCCATCATCAGAAGAATGCCAAAAGCATAGCTAAGATTAGCTGTTGCTGTAAATAATTTGCTATCAGTGAGTAAAATAAAAATAGCTACAAAAGCAGAAATCCCAATAAATAATAGTTGTCTTGAATAATTCTTTTTAAGTCCAATAATATTAGCCCATATATTTTCATTATTATGGTATTCTACAGAAAAAATACAAAGCACGCCAATAGATACTAAAATTATATACATCCATACTGTTACCCAATCTATTCCTTTTGATATTATGGACTCTTCGCGCATTTAAATTTAAAAATGTTTAGGGTTCAAAGATCAATCTTTTTTTATCTTTTTTAGTTTGTCGGGTAATATAGCATCTGTGGAATGGTTTTTTATATTTTCTTTTTTTTCGGGTGTTGAGTCATTAGATGAATGTGAATTTAGATCTGATTTATTTAATTTATCTAAGGCTTCTGAATTTTCAGAATCATCAATATCCGTAGTATCAGTTATTGTTTTCATATCCTCTTTATCAATAATAATATTTGCATTTTTTGCGTGAGCAATTGAATCTCTTTTTCTGATTTCTTCTACTATTCTTGGAGGCATGAGGTCTAATTTTGATATTGTTTCAATCATTGCTTTCCTGTTTGGTTCGGTTATAGAATCTTTCAAATACTTTTCTATCATCAAGCTTGCAATAGGTGCAGAAGAATTGGAGCCGAATCCTGCATTCTCGCATATAACAGCAATGGCTATGCGCGGATTTTCCCGTGGTGCGAATGCGGCAAATACAGCATGATCTTTTTGTTTGATACCCTTATAATAATTCTCTACAGTTCCGGTCTTGCCACAAACTATTATTCCCGGAACTTTTGCGGCTGCACCAGTTCCTCTTTCCATTACTCCCTGCATACCATCGGCTACGGCTTCAAAAATTGTGTCGGGGATATTTAAAGGATGATGTCTTAATTTGAATGAATCAAGTAAATGATATTTGTCGCCACCATCAATAGAATCTACCATGTGTGGGGTGATGTACCATCCCCTGTTACCAAGGTAGCACATTTCATTTGCAATTTGCAGAGGCGTCACGTTTACTTCACCCTGGCCTATACTTAAGGAACGGAAAGTGCAAAAATTCCAATGGCCTTCGCCATACATCCTGTTATAAGTTTTTGGAGTAGGAATTAATCCGCTTTTTTCTGATGGCATATCTATCCCTAATTTATTTCCAAGCCCAAAAGCATACATATAGTGATCCCATACTTTTAGTGCGCTATCCACTGAACCATAAACAGGGTTATTGATACAGCGTTGCATCACGTTGGCAAAATAGGTGTTGCACGAAACCGTAATTGCTCCTTTTAAATTAAAATCCCCCGGATCAAGACAGCCCATTGGTTTCCCACAACCATAAAATGCTCCGGTACATAAAAATCTTGTTTGTGGGGTGATGACTCCCTCCTGCAATCCAATCAATGCCTGTAATGTTTTAAAGGTAGAACCTGGTGAATAATAAGCATTAATAGTCCGGTTAATCATAGGTAAGCGTGGATCAAAGAGTAGTTGGGCAAAATGTTTTCTTCTTTCTGAACCGGTTAGCAGGTTTGGTTTATAGGTTGGGCTGCTTACCATCGCAAGGACACCACCTGTTTTAGGATCAATAGCCACAATAGCACCAACTTTATTTTCCATTAAATGTTCACCCAGCATTTGCAGGTCAATATCAAGTGATAAGTGTAGATTTTGCCCAGGCACAGCCGCAGTATCATATTTCCCGTTGTCTAATTTTCCGGTAAGCCGGTTTTTATTATCTCTTTTCCAATATTCAATCCCTCTTTGTCCCATTAAAACCCTTTCATAACTTCTTTCCAGGCCGGTTTTGCCGGCATAGTCTCCCATTTGATACCCCTGACCTTCATGTCGTTTTAAAAAACTAGGATTCACTTCTGATAAATATCCGAGAACATTTCCTGCTGCATCGTAAGGATAATCCCTGACGGGTCTTTCTTGTAAATAAAATGCAGGCACAAATTTGTACATGCTTTCATTTAAACGGGCAATTTTTTCTTCAGATAAAGAATTTTCAAATACAGATGGCCTGTAACTTCTGTTTTTTATAATTGAAGTAATAATCCTTTTATGAAATTCAGCACTGTCAATTTGTAGAATACGACACAAGTCCGAAGTATCAAGATGCATCCCTCTTATTTTTGAAGGAATTACCATTAGATCATAGATTACTGTGTTCCGTAATATGGCTTTCCCATTCCTGTCGAATAAAATACCTCTGTTTGGGTAAACTACTTTTCTGAATTTACCTTGTTCGCTTGCCAGGAGAGTGTATTTCTTATCTAATATTTGCAGGCTGAAAAGCCTGGTAATAATAATCACACCCATCATCAGGATCATTGCTATAATAATATTTTTCGGGGAATTGAGCACAGGTAAAAGTAAAGTAGATTTGAGGTACCTCGAAGAAAGTAAAAGTTTTCTACTGCAAAATTAACGTGTCTAAATCGTATTTGTTCTAAATTTTTGTTTTCTTACAAATATTAACTCTATTAATAGTATCAGTAATAAACTTATTGCAGTGGAAGATAAAGATTTTAAAATAAAATAAAAATAGCCACCTGTTTGTAATGCTTCTAAAAAGAAGAGAAAGCTGTGATGAATGAAAGTTAAAATTGTAACGTAAGTAAAATAAGGTGCAAATCCCATACTTTGTATAGAAGGTTCGTTGTAATTACTTTCTGCCCCTTCCTGAGAGATAAGTAAATTGATAAGAAATGGACGCAAGTAAGCAATTAAAACGCAGGGTGCGGCATGAAGACCATAAGAGTTTGCAAAACAGTCGAGTGTAAATCCCAAAGCAAAGGCTACCAGCATTTGCATGCGGCGCCCCATCCTGAAAGGTAGCCATAGAATGAACAAAAAGTAAATATAAGGAGTTACCAAACGGTGCAATGGGGGAATTTGATCAAGAATATATACTTGTACCAATATAAAAAGGCAAAAACGGATTATATTTTTTATCAGGGTACTCATTTACTTTTCACTTTCTTTAAAAGTTGTTCGGGTTCTTCTTTCTGAAGATTATTGATAATATATGAATACTGCAGGTTTTCAAAATTAGCAGCGGGAGTTACTCTTACGGTATAAGTACTACTATTTTTATCATTAATAATATCCTTCACATAGCCAATCAATAATCCACGTGGAAATTTATCTGAGAAACCACTAGTTATAACAGTATCACCACTGGATATTTTTGCAGAGCGGGAGACGTCTTTCAGATATAAAATACCGGGAGTTTTACTGTCATAAATTACCGTACCGGTTTCGCCCCCTTTCTTAAGCCTTGCACTTAAATTACTTTGTTCGTGCAATAAGCTCATCACTACAGCATAATTATTACTTACATCTATTACAGTTCCTATTACTGCATTATTTAAATCAATCACACCCATATCCGGGCTTACTCCCTGGAGGATTCCTCTATGCAATTCGATATAATTATTGGGCTGGTTCACAGAATTTCGAATTACTTTTGCCTGCATATACAAATATTTTCTTTGCTGTAATACAGTATCTACTTTTATTGTGTCTATAGCTATTTTATTTACAGTATCAGGTATTTCATAGTCCTCCCTCAGTTTATTGTATAGCATCTCATTCGCTTTTACCAAAGAATCGTTGGTTCTCTTTAATTGAAAATAGTATTCTATTTTATTGACTTGATTATTAATGCTACCAGTAATTTCATTGGCAAAAGAAGAATAGACAGCATGGTGAAAACGATTATAGCTGAAAATCATGTAGAATGATAATCCCATCAGAAATAAGAAGAAAATAAAAGTGAAATAAATACGGATAAAGAGAAGAATATTGCGCATAACCACTATTTCACCGTGAGGCGGAAGATTTTGTTAAGTTTTTAGGAAATGTACATCATTTTTGTTTAAAGGTTTTAATTTCCTTTGAAAAACTATGGAGAATTTCGAAGATTCTTAAGATTATAAACTCATATTCCAATAGCTATCGGGATAGAAAGTTGAGGATGCTATCTCATCACAAATGGGTACCTGTCATAATGTTTCAAAGCCAGCCCTGTGCCGCGAACCACACTTTTTAAAGGATCATCTGCAATGTGAACGGGTAATTTTATTTTGGCAGCTAATCTTTTATCCAACCCCCGAAGTAAGGCGCCGCCACCTGTAAGATAGAGGCCTCGCCTGTAGATGTCGGAAGCGAGCTCAGGAGGTGTAGTTTCTAATGCCTTTAAAATTCCTTCTTCAATCTTGAAGATAGATTTGTCCAGCGCTTCTGCTATTTCCTGGTAGCTTACCATTATTTGTTTGGGAATACCTGTTACAAGATCGCGCCCGTTTACCGGCATATCATCAGGTGGATTGTCAATGTCTTTCATAGCTGCACCAATCTGTATTTTTATTTGTTCTGCAGTGCGCTCTCCTATTAATAAACTGTGATAGCGCCGTAATGCTTCCATGATATCGGCAGTAAATTCATCACCTGCAACTCTGATAGATTGATCGCAGACAATACCGGCCAAAGCGATAACTGTAATTCCTGTAGTACCACCTCCAATATCAATAATCATATTTCCAACTGGTTCTTCAACGTCAATGCCAATACCCAGGGCAGCAGCCATAGGTTCGTGTAAAAGATAGACTTCTTTAGCTCCCGCCTGCTCTGCACTATCTCTTACGGCTCGTTTTTCTACCTCTGTAATGCTGCTTGGTATGCAGATCATCATTCTCCAGCTCGGAGGGAATAAAGGTTTTTTAGCATATATCTTCTTGATCATCTCACGAATCATCAATTCTGCAGCATTAAAATCCGCGATCACACCGTCTTTCAAAGGACGAACGGTACGGATACTTTCATGGGTCTTTTCATGCATCATTAATGCCTTTTTTCCCACAGCCAATATATTTTTTGGGTTGTTCCTGTCCAGGGCTACAATAGAAGGTTCGTTTACTACCACCACATCATTATGGATTATCAGTGTATTAGCGGTACCAAGGTCAATGGCGATTTCCTGAGTGAAAAAATTAAAAAGGCCCATGTTTTATTTGAGGTATTGAAAAATTACTAATGCCTGCAAAGTTGTGGAAATAATTTGGAATTACAACCTATTACTATTGAAGGTTTTTTTATATGAAACGCAATTAAAAATTGTAAATTGTTTTAAAAGCAAAAATTATGTTATATAAAGTAATTTTGGCAAAACCAGTAAAGGATTTCTTGAACCTTTGCTTCTCAAATACAAATTGAAAATCCTTTATAAAACTTCGTTTACTGAACGGTATTCTTGCTTCGAATGAGTAACAAAAAGTAAGCTTCAGCTCGTATAATCTACTTTGCATTTTACTTTTACTAAAGGCTTCTACTAACAAAGAAAAATGAAAGGACACAACAGTTTCAGCTACTGCAAGATTCATGAAGAAAATGAATCTATTTTTAAAAATATTAAATCGCAGTCACGCTTAGACGAAATTGGTAGAAAAATACAGGTAAACTCTATCCATTTAAAATTATACCTTTTTCTTAATCTACAAACTCATAACCGATATCTTTACGGTAATAAATTCCTTCGTAATAAATTTCTTCTAAAATAGATTTAGAAAGCTCAATCGCATCGCCAAGTCCGTCAGCAAGAGCAGAAACGGCAAGCACTCTTCCGCCGTTGGTTACCACCTCGTCATTTACCTGTTTTGTACCCGCATGAAAAACTATTACGCCACCATCCTCATCAATATGTTTTATGGCCTCAGGATTTTCGAGATAGCCAAAATCTATTGGTAATCCCTTTTTATATTCGCCAGGATAGCCGCCACTTACGGCTACAATAGTAGCTGCATCATTTTTATCAATAATCATTTTTTGTTGATCTAATTTTTGCTGAGACATGGAAACAAATAATTCTACTAAATCATTTTTTAAGCGAAGAAGCAACACTTCTGTCTCCGGATCGCCCAATCGGCAATTATATTCAATTACCATCGGCTCTTCATTCACTTTTATTAAACCAAAAAATATAAATCCTTTATAATCAATTTTCTCTTTCTGTAATCCATTTATGGTTGGTTCTATAATTTGCTCTTTGACTTTTTGCATAAAATGTTCCGTTGCAAAAGGCACGGGGCTTATGGCGCCCATTCCGCCGGTATTCAACCCCCTATCTCCTTCACCAATTTTTTTATAATCTTTTGCCTCGGGTAGTAGTACATAACTTTTACCGTCAGTTAGAACGAAAACACTTAATTCAATCCCGTCCAAAAATTCTTCTACCACTACCTTTTTCCCTGCATCTCCAAATTTCGATTGCTGTATCATCAACTCAAATTCGCTCAGTGCTTCTATATAATTATTGCAGATAATTACTCCTTTTCCCGCTGCTAATCCATCCGCCTTTAAAACTATGGGTAAGGGATGATTCTGAATATATTTAAGCCCTTCATCAAAATTGGAAGAATCAAATTCTCTATATTGTGCCGTTGGTATTTGGTGTTTTTGCATGAAGCTTTTTGCAAATGCCTTACTCCCTTCCAATTGTGCACCAATGGCCGAAGGCCCTGTGATGATAATATTTTTCAACCTTTCATCCTCTTTAAAAAAATCATAAATGCCTTTTACAAGAGGTTCTTCCGGCCCTACAACAACCATTTCAATTTCCTTTGAAATACATGTTTTTTTTACAGCTTCGAAATCATTGATATCAATGTTGAGATTTTCTCCTAATTGAGCAGTGCCCGCATTGCCGGGTGCAATAAATAATTGTGTACATAATTTACTTTGGCTGATCTTCCAGCATAGCGCATGTTCTCTGCCACCCGATCCGAGAATACAAATTTTCAAAACTTATTTTATTTAAAATGAATAAAAAAGGAGTTGGCAAGTTATGAAACTTAAGGATTTATTTCTTGCAAAAACATCCTGAAAAAAATCTTTTGTAAAAGAAGCCAGCTATTTAATATTTATCGGTATTTTACAAGAATTTAAAACTGCTAATTAGAAACTATGCAAAAGGAAATTGAACAGAAAGGCCATCCTCCTGCGTTATTTATTCTGTTTTTTACAGAAATGTGGGAGAGATTCAGTTATTATGGGATGAGAGCGCTATTGGTTTTATTTCTTGTGACATCATTAATTGGTGGTGGTTGGGGCTGGGACCGAAAAGAAGCGCTTCAGCTTTATGCAGTTTATACCGGTTTGGTTTATTTAACACCTATCATCGGTGGATGGATAGCGGATAAATTTATCGGCTATAGAAAGGCGGTAATTCTGGGGGCATTAATTATGACGATCGGGCATGCTTGTATGGCTGCAGAGACACATGCTTTTTTTTATGCAGGGCTTGCCTGTCTTATAATTGGCAACGGATTATTTAAACCAAATATTTCTTCAATAGTAGGACAGTTATATAGTAATGAAGGTGCTAAAAAGGATTCTGCTTACACTATTTTTTATATGGGAATTAATGCCGGCGCATTTCTTGGCATTCTATTGTGTGGATATATCGGTGAGAAAGTTGGGTGGAGTTATGGATTTGGGTTAGCGGGAATCTTTATGTTTTTGGGCATGCTACAATTTGCATTTGCTCAAAAAATATTTGGCACCATAGGCCTTGCTCCCAAAAAAGAAGAGATGTTAGCCAAATTAAATCCGCATGAAAATCCAGTAACAGAAGAATTAGTTGAAGAGAGCCATGAATCAAAGAAAGTGATACGCGACAGGATTATTGTAATTATTGTTTTTTCAATTTCTACTATTTTTTTCTGGATGGCGTTTGAACAAGCCGGAGGTTCAATGACGATTTTTGCAAAAGATTATACCAACAGGGTTTTGTCGGGCAATAGCGCTTCCATTTTTAAATGGGCAAATTCACTTTTGGTGGTAGTTCCGATGATCATTCTCACCATTGTGTTAATCAATCTTTTTAAGAAGACTTTTAAAAAATATGCATTGGCAAATATTTTCCTGGGGACGAGTTTTGTAATTATCTGGGGGCTGATTTTCTGGATGTTGGATAAAGAATTTACAGCTCCGGTAGCTGAAGTTCCCGCCTCATGGTTTGGGATCCTAAATTCATTTTTCATTATTACATTAGCACCATTATTCTCAAAAGTATGGGAAAGCAGGTTCAACCCGTCTGGCCCTATAAAATTTGGAATAGGTTTAATATTGCTGGGAATTGGTTTTGCTATTCTGGCTTATGGAGGCAGTTCAATAGAGCGTGGTGCACAAACAGCTTCTGTAAGTATAGTATGGCTTATTCTCGCTTATCTTTTCCATACTTTAGGCGAGCTCTGTGTTTCGCCGGTAGGATTATCTTATATCAGTAAACTTTCTCCTGTAAAAATTGTGGGGTTGATGTTTGGGATTTGGTTTGTGGCAACCTTTATAGCCAATACTCTGGCGGGGCTTACCGGAAGCCTTATTGATAGCATCACAAACAAATATTCCATTTCAATTTTCTTTATGATATTCACTTTTATTCCTATTGTAGCAGGTCTTATAATGTTTGGGCTAAACAGAACCCTGATAAAGAGAATGCATGGAATTCATTAATACCAGAAAGAATAAAAGATTTTGGCTTAAAACTATTTTTATAAAACGGATATGTTCCGGAAAAAAATGGGTTTGGGATTTTTTTATTTTAATAAAAAATTGAAAAATATCTGTACGTATATTTTTAGATTTATGCGTATCTTTATGAAAAATCTTTTTATGACAGCTAAGCTCACATTAAGTATAGATGAGGAAAAAATCAAAAAGATAAAACGTGTTTCAAAAAGGAAAGACAGGAATGTTTCAAAATTATTCGAAGATTTTATTGACGAAGTTGACAATAAAAAGGTAGAAGGGAACATTGACATAAATAAAATTGTTGGAGCTTTTGGAAAAGTTCAAAAGAATTTTGACACTGATAAAGTTAAATGGCAATACCTTAAAGAGAAGCATGGCTTATAAAATTTTTGTGGATAGGGATGTTTTTTTTGGATATTCTTTTAATAAGACAACCTTATTTTGAAACCTGTCTGTCTTCCTTCTGATAAAAGAACAAACCGTTGAACTTTTTACTTCTCCATATTATACTTGATATAAATTATATAGCCTTGAAACAACATAATAAAGAAAGGGCTTTGAAAGGTGTGTCAGAAATTTTAAAGGCAGTTGAAATTATTGAAACCACAAAAGGAATTCTGGCCAATTGTTTTAATAATAGGTCTATAGATGTCGAAGATGCAGTCCAATATTTTACTACTCTTCAAAATAACCAAATAGACTATTACATTACAAGAAATATCAAACACTATAAATTTAAAAATGAAAATCTTCCGATTTTAACTCCTTCTCAATTCCTGGTACTCCTTAAACAAAATTCATAATCTCATATTTCTTTCCAAGAATTTTTTCGTCATCGGCACCAAGCCAGTTATGTAACATAGTAGCATACACGCTTTTAAAATCAACTGTATATTTTAAATCGCCCTGGTTGAGGTCATTCAAATCTGACATGGAATTTAGTAATCCTTTTTCTTTTAACCCGCCTCCGATAAAGAACATATTGTTCGCTGTTCCGTGATCCGTTCCGCCACTGGCATTTTGAGCAACTCTTCTGCCAAATTCACTAAAAGTCATAATCGTTACATCCTGGAACCGGTTGTTGCTTTTTAGATCTTTTACAAAAGAGCTGATGGCGTCATTCAATTCAGTAAACAGTCTTTTTTGTTGATTTTCCTGGTTTACATGTGTATCGAAACTTCCAAGGCTTACATAATAAACTTTTGTGTTAATATCACTTAAAATAAGGGAACAAATTGTTTTTAAATTTCTTCCTAAGTCTGTAGCTGGATAGGTTTGCGATGAAGGATGGCTCCTGCTTTGTTCATATATATAATCGGCGCTACTTAGTGTTTCACTCAATGTTTTATAGAGGTAGTCTGCGGTAGCTTCTTCATGTTCATGACTTGCATTTATTTCCCTGAAAAATCTTTCATTGCTGGTATTGAACAATTTTTTGGGATCCCTTAATGCCAGTCCTTTTAAATTTTCTCCTTTTAATGCGAGGCTTAATACATCATCTATTTCAAGCGCCTGTGTAGGTTTGTCGCATCCGCTGCATTGCGCATCCAGGTATCGCCCAAGCCATCCGGTAGTTACATATTGATTACTGTCGCTGGCACTTTGCCAGATATCCATACTGCGAAAATGTGAACGATCAGGATTAGGATATCCTACGTTATTCATGATTCCAAGGCTTCCTTCATCGAAAAGTTCTTTAAAATAAATCAATGCAGGGTTAAGTCCGGCTTCATCGGTCAATGAAAGAGCTTCGGTTTTTTGAATCCCCAGTTTTGGCCGCGATTTGTAATAAATATCATTTCTTATAGGAATCACTGTATTTAATCCATCGTTACCGCCGCTGAATTGCAAAACAACCATTACTTTATTTCCGGGAGGTACAGTAGCCTTTTTTTCTAAAGCTTTCAAAAACTTTGGCATCATCAAAGATGCGGTTACTAATGAACTGATTTGTAAAAACTCTTTACGTTTAAAAAGCATAAAATAAAATTTTAATTTTTCATCAGGTTACGATCTTATTAGCACAACTGATATTCAGGCGTGCTCATCAATTCTACCATCGCTGATTTTATAAAAGCATCTCTTGATGTATTGTCAATATATCTTTTCAGTACATTCGGATTGATAGAATCTTTTGTCTGCAACACAAAATCATTCACCTTTTGCATCAGGCTTTCTTTGGGAATGTCTTTAAAAACTTTTACTACCGAATCCCAATCAACTGATACCTGAAGCTGATTCTTTTTAGGTCTTTTGTCCACGCCTTCCATACCCATCATCGTATCATCATCGTCTTTTGGCCTTACTGAAAATTCATCTGCGTCGGTAAGAATCTGTGGGAGACGCATCCTCAACATCAACGCGCTGCTGTCTATCCAGTTTTTTCCTCCCGGCCATCCGGCTACGTTGGGAGGATAAAACAATATCTGCCCCAGAGCACGTTCAAATAACAATTGCGCTTCGGGCTTTTCTAATTCCATTGGTATCAATCTTCTCACGCCTACCATTAATTCTACCGGCGATTTTATTCTAACACCTATATTTTTTTCATCATAAAACCAATCACTTTTAAAGATTTCATTCATTAATTTTTGGATGTTGTAATTGCTTTGATAAAACCCGGCGGCAAGAGATTCTATTTTTTCATTATCAACATCTTCATTTATAAAATATTTATAAATTTTGGTAGTGATAAATTTCGCTGTAGCTTTTTGGTCGAGGATAATGTCAATCACATCATCGCCATCAAAATTTCCCGTTTTACCCAGAAAAGTTTTAGTGCCGGTATCATGTAAAAAAGGCCGGTCAACAAATTCGCCACTTAGATTAAACCCCCAGCCTGTATAGGCTCTTGCACCTTCTTTCACATCTTTTTCTGTATAATTTCCTCTGCCCATGGTAAAAAGCTCCATTACTTCACGGGCAAAATTTTCGTTCGGATGTTGTTTTTTATTTTGCTGATTATTGAGAAAAGAAAGCATTGCAGGGCTTTTGCTTACTTCGCGAAGCAAATCTCCAAAATTACCCAGTGCATTTTCACGGATTACTTGTAACAGTTGTTGCTGAAAATAAATATTGATGACTCTACACGCAAAATGTCCATGCCAGAAAAGACTCATCTTTTCGCGAAGCTGCGCTTCGCTGTTGATCATTTCACTAAGCCAGGTAAGATTCAGGTTTTTAATGTCATCCACAGATTGTTTTCTTAATTGTTTCTTTTGGTCTTTCGTTAGTTTTTGCATTCTACCCAAGTCCTGAATCCCTTTTATAAGCCCGTCAAAAGCACTGCTTGCCACTTTCAAAGGATCCGGTTTTTTAGAAGATGTTTTTACTAAAATATGATACAATTCTTTTTGTGAGACCTGGCCGATTTGGTTGATATTTTCGGCCATCGGGCCAAAGGCTGCCCGCCAGAGCAGGTGCTGATTCTTTAACTGATTAGACAACGGCATTTGTATTCATTTGAAAAAGAGGGAAAGAATATTTTTATGAGCTAAGGATAAATTGACTAAATGCAAAACTAAAAGTTTAATCATTTATTGTTTTCCTGAAAAATTTAAGAACATTGATATG
Organism: Hanamia sp.; assembly: GCA_035693085.1. GTDB lineage: Bacteria > Bacteroidota > Bacteroidia > Chitinophagales > Chitinophagaceae > Ginsengibacter. Next base: position 16,940 of record DASSHD010000740.1, read on the forward strand.
AGATGTCAGGATTAAAGCATTTAATATTATTTTTTATAAGTAATATCATTAAAATATTAAACGGATATCAGATCCCGAATTTCCAATTTGTTTTATTGATTATTTGTTTGTTTACTGCTTAAACTTGATTGCGGGAACATACTTTAAACCTCGGATCTTTTTATAAAAAACACTTGTGAATTGCATTTTTACGGATTTTTAGAAACTCTTGGAAATACAGTAATTTAAAATCATTTCAACAATTCCTGAATATCCGGATCCTGTTCCAGGTTACTCATTTGCCTTAATATCCATGGGTAGCGATAGGCAACTCTCGCAGACATTGGTTGGATTGTAAATAATACCGGATTTGGAAGACATGAGGCTATCATGGCTGCTTCTTTCCTGGAAAGGTCTTTTGAATGTTTTTTAAAATAATGTTGAGCAGCAGCCTCAACGCCAAAAATTCCTTTGCCGGTTTGAGCTACATTGAGGTACATCTGCAGGATTCTTTTTTTGCCCCAGATTTGCTCAATCATAAAAGTGAAATATACTTCCAAAAATTTACGAAAATAGCCTCCATGCTGCCATAAAAAAACATTTCTGGCCACTTGTTGACTTATTGTGCTGGCACCTCTCAATGACCTGCTCTTTTGATTGTGTTTCATTGCTTTTTGAATACTTTTGAAATCAAAGCCATTGTGGTCAGGGAATAACTGATCTTCGCCACTCATTACTGCAAGTTTAATATTGTTGCCCATTTTATTATAACTGATATAATCTCTATGTAGGCCATTTCCGCTTAATAAGCTATTGATTTGTGTTATTGTGACCGGGGGATTTACCCATTTACATAAAACGATATAAAATAAAGAAAACAGGAATCCATAAAATATAATTTTTAAAAAAGTACGTCCTAGTCTTTTGAATAAGCCCGTCCTCCTGAAATATGATTTTTTATCCAACAGAAAACAATTTATTATTTCAATTTTATATAATGAAGGGAATACTTCCTGCCCAGTTTCATATTTTTTTTACCGGCTCCCATCAATAAATACCCGATTCCGGCAACTGCTGCTGCCCCAATTATCAATTGGGGACTTGCACGATATTCAGTTTTAGGTTTGGTGACAACCAATGTCACCAGGCCGGCAGTAGCTAAAAGAGCTCCTCCTCCAAATAAAGCAGCGCCGGAACTACTCCAATCAAAATTTTTTCTGTTTTTGCCAAAGGATATAATATCATTATAATTGATCCCAAAATGGTACTGCGCTACTGTATCTAGTACATATACGCCGAGGCGGGTAAGCGCCTGCCTTACATCATATTGAACCAGAAATATCGTGTCTCTGTGTATAGAGGTAACATAGGCGTCATAAAACCGGTTAGCGGTTGAAAACATCATCTCACTGCCTGGGAAAAAAGTCTCAATTGTTTGATTATGTTTTTTCAGGATAAGAAGGTCAGATTGGGCAGAGCATGACATTACAAAAAAAATGGCAACTGGTAATATAAGTAGGGAACGCATGATGTTACAATTTTCTAAGAAAGAACAAAACTCCAAAAAGTAGAACAGTACCAAAAATAAATAATATTAATCCTGAAATTTTATTGACTAACCTAATATTTTTGACTGTTAGTTTTTTCCGCAATTTACCTGCCAGAGTTACTTTTAGTACATCTGCACTCATGTTAAATAAAAGAGCAGTTGCAAAAATAATAATGCGATCGCGTATTGTATGCGATACTGCAATAGCAGTGGCCGTAGTAAGCCAAAAGGCAATTACTGCAGGGTTTAGAGTATTCAATAAAAACCCCTGTAGTGCGATTTTTGCATGATCACTGGTTTTAAGAGGAGGTAAGGAAATATCTTCCGGATGGATATGTACTTTTTTAAAGAAAATATAAAAGATTCCCATTCCCATCAAAAAAGCGCTTCCGGCAATGCCAATTTGCATCTTAAAGTCGAGCAACATAGTTACTAATTCTGAAAAGAGATTACTTAGAACTACTAGTAAGAAATCACTAATCCATACTCCGATTACAAAACTATATCCTCCTTTGTGTCCATTATTAATACTTTGCTTAATGATCGTGAATACCACAGGGCCAACAGATATTACAAGCAACAATCCCATGGCTATCCCTTTGAGTACGGCTTCTATAATATCTACCATTTATAGATAAGGATTTTAATTTTTTTAATAAAAAGGGCGTAAAGTTTTAAAGATAGTAAAGAACGTACAACAGAGTAAATAAATTAAACCAATACTCCCTTAAGATATTTTTGCCATTCATCCAGCATTTTGCCTTTTAATACTCTGGGAAATTTATTCTGCCCGCCTACTTTATTTTTTGATTTCATGAAATTCATAAATGTCTTTTCACTCAGCACATCTACAAAAACTTCTTTAAGTGCATGTTTTCTTTCTACTTCGTAATCGTCATTCAATTCCTTTAATTTTTCATCAATTAAAAATTTTAATATTTCAGGATTTATTTTGTCGTCTGTGGCGATGTACCAATGATGTGCAAAAAAATCTTTATAAGGTACACCTGCTACCGTAAATTCCCCAATAGAAATATTAAGTTCATCACTTACCAGTTGTATGGCCTTATTCATGTTGTCAACACTTAGATGTTCGCCTACCATGCTTAAAAAATGTCGTGTGCGCCCCGTGATTATTATTTCACATTTATCTACGTCCGTAAACTGAACTGTATCTCCAATAAGATAGCGCCATGTCCCCGCATTAGTACTGATCAACATTGCATAATTTTTATTTTTCTCTACTTCGTGTATCATTAAGGTTTCAGGATTGGCAACCATATTCCCTTCTGAGTCAAAATTATTTTGATCGAAAGGGATAAATTCAAAGAAGATATTATTATTAATGGCAAGCTTCATTCCCTCTGCATTTTGCCTGCTTTGATAAGCCAGGAAACCTTCACTTGCCAGATAAGTTTCTATATAAGTAATCGGCTTTCCTAATAATCTATTGAATCCTTTTTTGTAAGGTTCCAGTGCAACTCCACCATGCACATAAAAAGCAAGGTTGGGCCATATTTCATGAATATTTTTAAGCTTATATCTTTCTATCACTTTTTCCATACACAATTGTACCCATGCCGGCACGCCTACCAAAAAAGCAATATCCCATTCAGGCGCTTTTTCTACAATTTCATCTAATTTTTTTGACCAATCCGGTTCCCTGGCAATTTTCTTTCCCGGTTTATACATTCCCTGAAACCAAAAGGGAATATTTTTTGCCTGAATACCGCTCAAATCCCCCGCATAATACGTAGCGCTCTTTTGCAAATGAGTGCTTCCCCCCAACATCAACCAACCTTTTCCAACATATTTTTTGGGAACATTATTATAGGAGGCCAGGCTTATTAATTGCCTGAAAGAAGTAAGCGTATTGGCTCTTATCAATTCTCTTGTGATGGGAATGTATTTGCTGGATGATTCGCTGGTACCACTGCTTAAAGCAAAAAATTTAATAGCTCCGGGCCAGCAAATATCCCGTTTGCCATCAAGCGCTCTGAACCACCACTTCTTAAAAATAGTTTCATAATTGAATGTAGGAACCACCAATTGAAAATTTTTGCCCGGATGCCTGCTTAAAAGAATTTGATCAAAAAGATATTTTTGCCCGAATTCCGTAAAGCGCGCTCTCTTTAATAATTTTTGCAAAACCTTTAATTGTTGCCTTCTTGGAGAACTTTCAGGAATATTTAATACCCGGGATAATGATCTTGGAAGTTTTATATCAATAAATGCCATTCCTGTTTGATAGTTGTTGACTGCAACAAATTTAAGGAATAGTTAATGTAGATGTGCCATTAATTTATAATTGGTTTGTACCAAAGTATTTAAAAGTTATTTCGAGGTACTGCTTTCATCATTTCATTTTAACTTATGGCAGAATATTCCGCATTTCTCCCCATTTAATAACTCGTATGCACCATTTACTAAATGTGTGTCAATTTTTAGTAAAAAATAATGGAGATTTATGGAACAAATAAAAAGAATCCTTATAACATGAAATATATTAACATAATAAACTGGGGTCTTCAATAAATATAGTGTGTGTAGTTTTTAATCAGGACATCCTCCGCTTCTAAGTGGGGGATTTTTTTTGGGAGAAATTTATTTGTTATTAAATATTAAGGTTTTTAAAAGTACTTTTGATAAAAAGAACTTATTTTTAATAATCTTAATAAAATTTGCCTTAATTTTAAACCAATTTCGGTTACTTTTTTTCAAATTTTACTTCGTCTGTTTCTCTGATGTTTACTACTTAACTAACAAAACTATAAAAATTATTCTATTATAAATGTATAATCACATCTGGAAAAAATATTTGCCAATAATCAGAATTTTAATGAAAAAATCAATCTCAGAAGATCAGGTTTTGGATCTTAACAGGATAGATTTTGAAAGAGCCGGCACCGGCCGTAAAGCAGGATATAAATTTAAGATAGAATTTACTGATGGCAAGGTGGGAAATGTAATAAGCGGCTCTACACTGGCAATGCACCTAGCACAAGTGATATTGGAAGACGAAGATGCTAAACAAATTTTGACTGAACATGATTTTGAAGTAAGTTTAAATACTAAATTTCAACTTACGATTAAGAATATCGAAAAGTAAATTCCAAATCCATGTTTGAGAATGTAAATTTTTTTTTTTAAAATTTTTCTCAGTAAATGAACCTTGCCTACCGGCAGGCAGGCAAATAATTCAGATTTTAATTTTTCATAGAACTTGTCCTTCTGCTTTAGAGATTCTATAGCCTTCGGGAGGAATGAGGTATTCAGTAAACAAACAAATAAAGTGAATTTCTAAATAGATGATCTTTTACAAAGCCGGTCCTTTTTCCGTTGGAGTTAGGATGAGGCCTTCAAAGTGTCATATAACTCTGTAAAGCCTTCACATAATTTTCAAAAGCTAATATTCCTTCCAGGGTAATTTTACAAATAGTTTGAGGATAATTATTATTAAACTGCTTTATAATTTCAATATAACCCGCTTCTTTCAACTTACTTATTTGTACACTCAGGTTTCCGGATGTAGCATTTGTTTTTTCTTTGAGGAAAGTAAACTCTGCTTCCTTTACGCTTATGAGAAGCGACATTACTGCAAGGCGAAGTTGTGAATGTAATATAGGATCAAGTTCTTTAAATTCCATTATCTGCTTTCTTATAATTTTTCTTTAATAAATACCGAATAATCCAGGCGGCAATAACTGCTGCAGCAATAAATAAAGATTGATACTCCGAAGTAACAAAAGAAGACAAAAAAGAAAAGACCCAGCAACAGGCGCCTCCAATTATCAACGGCCTAAATTTTAAAATAATGCCCGATAAGAAAGTGGGCATACCATACATTACCAATATGAGCGGATAAATTATTTCATAATATTTAAAGTGGATACTGATAAAAATAACCAGCACCATACAAATGAAAAATACCAGCCACACAAATCCGTTTATTTCGCCGGTGTAAGATTTTACACTAGAGGATTTTTTCTGTTTAACGATATAGAAAAATTGAAAGATTAATAATATCCACGTGGAGTACCAGACATAATATGAGTTGGCATAATTGAAAAAATGTAAGCCGACAAACTGTACAACGCAACACAGCAATATCAACCATCCCCAGAATAAGTATAGAGCGCCCGATTCATTTACATTATTTTTTGCTTTATTAATCATAGCCGTGATTAATTCCAGGCTTTCTTTTTCTGTCATTCTTACTTCGCTGTTTTCCATAAAGAATTATTTGTATTGTGATAGGAAATATTCAACAACGTTTTTACCCCAGTTGGGCGAGAGATCTGTTTCAGGTTTGAAAGTTTCATATAGTGCCGATGCTTTATCAAACATTGGTTTTGCTGCATCTTTCCCTCCACCGAATTGTTCAGGAGTGTAAAAAGTGTTTTCTGCCTTAATTAAAACGGGCCGCGGATTAGTAGAATCAAGATTCTCAGATTTTTGCAGATTCTCATTTATCTGTGCGCCATAAGTCATATACCGGTTTTGTGGATCTACTGTCATGTGAGCCGTTGCAATCATTGCTTTAATAACATCAGTTTCAGAATTTTCTTTTCCTAAAAT
>DASSHD010000741.1:0-3545 GCA_035693085.1 Hanamia sp.
TTTGCACTCGAAATTCTTGAAAGAGGTTCCTTGCAAAAAAGAGCAGAGGAAGAGTTGAATAAATCGAATAAGCAATTCCAGAACCTTGTAGAAAATATATCAGGTGTTTACTGGGTAAATAATCTGGACACTCACAAGACAATTTATATAAGCCCTTCTTATGAAACAATATGGGGAAGAACATGTGAGGATCATTATAATAATCGTGCAGATTTTATCAATGCGGTACATCCTGATGACAAAGAAAGATTATTCGAAGCTTATCAAAATATTGCCACTACACGCAAAACAAATATAACCTACCGGATCATAAGACCGGAAGGCACGATTAGATGGATATTAGCCAAAACGAATGTTGTTAATACTAATGATGGCGCCAAAATGGAATATGGATATGCAGAAGACATTACCGAGCGAAAGATGGTAGAGAGTGAACTGGCAGAGAGTGAGAACAGGCTAAAAACAATACTACAAAATGAACCTGAATGTGTGAAATTGATGGATGAAGAAGGTTGTCTGCTTGATATGAATCCCGCAGGCCTCGCCATGATTGAAGCAGATAGTCTGGAAACGGTTAAAGGGAAGAAAATCTCAAGTTTTATAAATGAGCCTTTTAAAGCAACATATAGTGAATTAGTGAAAAATGTTTTTAATGGTAAGGATGGAAGAATGGAGTTTATAATTACGGGGCTCAAAGGAACGGAAAGATGGATGGAAACCCATGCGGTACCGTTTAGAAATGCTAATGGAAAAATTATTTCTTTATTGGCGGTAACACGTGATATTACCCAACGTAAAATGGCGGAAGAGAATGAAAGGCAACTGACCCAAAAGTTATTAAAAGGTGCGGAAATTGCGCATTTCGGATTTATAGACTGGAACTTTCTCAGCAACGAAATAAATCTCTCACAGCAGGTAAATGAAATATATGGGATAAGGGAAAAACAGCTAAAATCGGTAGCATTTATGAACGATTTAGTTCATCCGGATGATATGAAAATGGTAAATGAAAACATGGAGTTGACTTTACAGGGATTGAAGGAATATAATATTGATCATCGCATAGTGCGGCCAGATGGCTATATAAGATGGGTGAATACAAGGGCCGAATTGTACCGCGATGAAACGGGATTACCTATACGATTTTTTGGGACTGTTTTAGATATTACAGAACAAAAAAATGCCGAATTACAAATTAAGACTTACAATGAACAACTCCGTCTTTTAACGGCTCACCTGCAAAATATCCGCGAAGAAGAACGCACGAGAATTGGACGTGAAATTCATGATGAATTAGGCCAGCAACTTACTGCTATAAAAATGGATGTTGCCTGGATTTACAAAAACACTGTTGACAAAAAAGAAGCTATAAGCAGCAAACTCAAAAATATAATTGAGCTATTAGATGGAAGCAATCAATCTGTAAGAAAGATACTGAGCGAACTTAGGCCGGCAACTCTTGATAACTATGGTTTACCGGAAGCAATGGAATGGCATATTAAACAGTTCACTGCCAGCACCCATATCCCTGTAGAATTTACAATTTCTGACCCCGATTTAAAATTACAGGAAGATATTGCCACCAATATTTTCAGGATATTCCAGGAATCTCTTACAAACATTATGCGGTATGCAATGGCTAAAAAAGTTTTAATTTCATTAAATATATTTGAAGAAACAATTGATATGAATATAGAAGATGATGGTATGGGATTTGATACCGGCACAGTTCAAAACAGGAAGACATTCGGGATTCTGGGAATGAGGGAAAGAGTGCGCTCACTCGATGGACAATTTGAAATTAACTCTGCGCCCGGAAAAGGCACAAAGATTTCCATAAGTGTACCTTACAGGAAATAATAACTTAACAGGGAAAATAATCTGGTAAATGAAACGAATAATTCTTGCTGATGACCATAGTTTTGTACGTCTGGGTCTTGTTCAGATTTTAACGGATGAATATCCTTTAGTTGAAATAAGACAAGTGAGCGATGGCGAATCCCTTGTAAAAGAGGTTACTTTGTGCGATTGGGATTTAGTAATATCAGACCTGGACATGCCGGGCAGAAATGGCCTGGAAGCTTTACAACAAATTAAATTGATTAAGCCTGATCTGCCCGTATTGATTCTAAGCATTTATACCGAAGATTTATATGCAGTAAGGGTTCTGAAAGCAGGGGCATCCGGTTATATGAATAAAAATGCTGCGCCTGAAGAACTGATAACCGCTGTGCAACGGATTCTTACAGGCAGAAAATATATAACCCCCGAAATTGCGGAAAAGCTATTGATACAATCTGAAATTAACAAAAACCCTCATGAAGATCTGTCAAACAGGGAGTTTGAAATTTTTAAAATGTTGGCTCTGGGTAAAACTACCACTCAAATCGCAGATGAACTTTTTCTTGCGTTGACTACAGTAAGCACACACCGGCACAGGATCATGGAAAAACTTGGCCTGAACACTAATTCAGAACTTACCCGCTATGCTATTACCAATCATATCATATCTGATCTATCGTAAAAATTACTGAGGTTCTATCAGTATTTACTGCGAGGTATAGAACTAATTCTACAAGATTATAATTTCAACTTCTATTCTCGTTTCCGCCTCAATGTTATTCCTTTACACCAGAAAAATGAGAACACGGTTATTGATAGTAGATACCTCAACAGTCATGATTCAGAGATTAAGAGACCTGGTCTCCGAGTCGCCTGACGTTGAAACTATTGATATGTCAATAAGTTACTCAGATGCATCAAAAAAAATAAAAGGCAACAGGCCTGATATTGTGTTGCTAGATCTGGCTCATCCTGCAAATGACTCAATCAGGTTACTTCAGGAAATAAAAAAAGGAAATCCGAAAATATTTGCAATTGTAGTATCAGATACACCGGATGAGAGAATAAAAAGCCAGTGTGAACATGAAGGAGCTGATTATTTTTTTGATAAATACAATGAGTTTGAAAAAATTCCCGGAGCGATCCGGCAGATTACTTCAGAAGTTTAATACCCGCTTTAAAATCCATATCGAAAACCTGACCAATTATTATTTGCACAAAAGGGTTGTCAGATTTTCAAATCCATTCAAAAAAAAGTGCACTTTTTGCGCTTGTCTCTGAACATCCTAAACACCGGCAACTCCAAGGTCCTGATAAAGAGTTGCCGGTAAAGGATTTTCCCTCCAAAACAATTTTCAAACAATTATCATTAAGGTGAGTATGATATTCTCCTGAACCTTTAAAAATAAAAAAGGGACCAAGATAAAAATCTAGTCCCGCTTTAAAATCCAATATCCTATGAAAAACCATGTGCAAGATAAAATATTTATTAATAACCTGGTTATTATCTTTTTTAGCCACCTTCTTATACGCAATATGAAGTAAATGCTTCTTTAAAGTTGAACTTTTCTTTAATTTCATAGATTATCATAATGAATCAAAACTCTTCAATTGATGTTTAAAATTTTTCGTAACTATTCAGGTTAATCAGAATGTGGATAACCTTGCAAAGCAGGATGGAAAGGGATGATAGGTTTTCCAGA
>DASSHD010000742.1:0-6508 GCA_035693085.1 Hanamia sp.
ATAGCCAGAACCTATGCACAACAAGATAACATAATAGGAATCATAAAACTGCGGCACAAGCGAAGACAGGATGATATCGACAGGCGTTACAAAATAAAATCACCTGATAAATGAATTTAACTTTGTCAAAGTAGAATTAAAATAAATAGAAAGTACATTTTTTGTTTTATCAGTAATCTTAAAACGATCATCAATCCTGTGCCCAATAATCCAGATTATTTTTTTATTACTTTCAATAACCCAAATTTTTTCCTTGTCTGTCAAAGACATCTTTTGATCAATAAAAAATTTACTAAGTTTCTTTTTGCCGGGCATTCCTAAAGGATAAAAATAATCGCCGTGTTCCCATTTTCTAAGCAATAATGGAAACATGATATTTTTTAAATCCAGCGTGGCAATGTCTTTTGAACCGGGTAATTTCTCATTGTCATTTTGATACTCTTTTAAGTTTAATTTTCCCAATTCAAAATCAATTTCCATTTCCGATTCATTTATTAAAATATGATTCGCTTCTAACGTATTAATGGACGCAATGATTAGCCAGTTACGGTTTCTGATGATCCTATGCGTACCAGACGAAATAAATTTGCCACTTTCAGATTGTAACAAATTGAGTACTTCATCTGTTTGATGCGGCGTAAAACCGAAGTCTTTTATAATTTCATACGTGATCGTTTTCAAAGGTTTTGTTTTCAATAATTTTAAAACAGGAATATGAATTTCATTCTCTTTTTGTTCCAACAATTTTTTTTTATGAAGTTCAATAGCCTGGTAATATAAAACTTCAATTTCTTTAAATCTGCCAATATTATTAATTAAATTTTCTTCTATTTGCGGGAACACTTTTTGAACTGACGGGATCAATTGATGCCTGAAATAATTGCGCGTATATTTATCAGAATTATTAGAAGAATCTTCTACATACGAAATATTATTTTCTTTTATAAACGTTAGGATCTCTTCTTTTTTTGCAAACAATAATGGCCGGATAATTTTCCCCTGCTTTGGCAAAATTCCCTGCAAACCCTTTATTCCCGTGCCTTTGAAAAAATTCATCAACAATGTTTCGGTGTTATCGTTTGAATGATGAGCAGTCAGGATGTAAGATGCCTGATGCCCGATGGACGATGCAGAATGTACAATATGAGATGTTGGATCCTGGTTGTCTGTAGTCGTTTGCCGATCGTGATCTTTCAGCAATTCATCAAACCATCTATATCTCAACTCTCTGGCCGCGACCTGCGTAGAAACTTTATTTTTCTCAGCATATTTTTTTGTATCAAATTTTTTAATAAAAGCTTTTGTCCAATATTTTTCTGCAAGCCGATGTACAAATTCTTCATCTCTTTCACTCTCCTCTCCTCTTAATTGAAAATTGCAATGAGCAATTTCAAAATGAAAACCTGATTGGAAACACAACTCACATAATGCTACAGAATCAGCACCACCACTCACTGCAAGCAATAAATAATCATTTTTATGAAAAAGATTTTGTTGCTGAATATTTTTTATGAATTCTTTTAATAATGACATTTTTGATTTTTAAACCTTAACCTCAGTAAACAAACAAATATCCGTGATTTCTTTTTAGTAAATTAATGTTCAATAAAGATTAGAAAACTATCGGTTTGTTCTCCATTATAAAGCCTCTTACGAATAGAAAGATAATCAACAAATAAATATCCATGATTCACTTTATGAATTACTATTATTTAAAAAGGAAGTCTCCCATAAATTATAATATAACCCGGATTATTTCACATTTCCGTTTAATCTTCCCGTTCTACCATTTCAACAGGAATAATAATATTAAAAATGGTTCCTTCTCCATATTCCGAAGTGACTTTAATATCAAAACCATGAAACGAGATAATACTTTTTACAATAGATAAGCCAAGCCCGTATCCCTCCCCTTTATTCTTTCCGGATTTTTTGAACCGGTTGAAAATAGTTTCCAATTCCTCCTGTTTGATTCCAATGCCTGAATCCCTTATCATTACTGTATAAGATTTCCCAGGAATGTAATGATCGCTAAGAAAAATGGAGCCACTTTCTCTATTATACCTGATAGCATTATTGATCAGATTGTAAAGAAGTTGAAAAATTAAATCCCGGTTTACATGTTTTATTTTTATTCCCGAAGAAATATTATTTGTAAAATGAATTGATTTGGTTTCAATCCGGGGCGAAAGTTCTTCCATTACTTCTAAAGATAATTCTCGAACTTCTAATATGTCACTTTTTGCAAACTGGTCATTTTCTATTCGTGAAATATAAAGAAGAGAATGCACAATTTTTTTGAGACGGTTTACAGTCTTCATCATTCCTGATATCCTTTCCTGCTGATCCTCGCTGATATCTTCCTCCATCATCATGTTTTCAATATTCGTTTGCAGGATACTGATTGGAGTCATCAGCTCATGTGAAGCATTGGAAGTAAATTCCCTTTCCTTCTCAAAAGCTTCATGTATTTTTTCCATGAGACTTATGAGGGAATCATCCAGGAATTTGAAATCAGTCGTTGATGTTTTTATAGGTGAGAGTTTTTCCACGAAAGGAAATTTCCGGTTCAACAACTTAGTGCGAACAATCTTTGTGAGAGGCCTGAGAAGAATATGAGTATAGACAAGATCAACAAGAACACTAATCACAATTAACCCAATTAGGATATAGAATGTAAAGCGCCGAAGAAGATTATTGTACTCTCCGATAGTGGAAGTAGTTTTTCCAATCTCAAGAATATAATTTTTATTAGAATCAATTAATTCGTGTATAAGTACCCTGTAGTTCAGGGTATCTGTTTCTACAATCCGGCGGGAAGTCTCAATTGTATCGCGTATATTATTTGAAGTAGCAGGAACCAACGAGATATATTCTTCCTTCAGCATCGTGTAACTTGCATAAGTGCTATCTCCCTGAAGGTAATAATCAATACCATTTTTATCTATTTCAGCGATCACTTTTTTCTTTTGTTGCAGGAGGTAATAATTTGTGTATCTAAAGCTAACGAGGCTCACCAAATAAGGAAGTAGCAATACAAAAAATATCACTATAAACATTTTGGAGAGAGTAATAAAAAGCGTAAGTTTTGTCAGCAGTTTCACTCGTTACTTAAATTTTTATTTTATAGCCAATTCCCCGCAGGGTTTGCAACCAGTCCACCGGAGCATAAGCTACCATTTTTTTTCTGATATTTTTAATATGAACATCAATGTAGTTGGAGTCATAATCATCATCAGAAAAATTACCCCAAATATGTTCACTTAACTGAAGCCGGGTAAGAGGCCTGTTTTTGTGTAATAACATATAGCTTATCAGATCAAATTCTTTTCGCGACAAGTCAATTTCTTTCTCTTCAAACCGTACTATCCGTTTGTTGAGATCAATATTGAAGTCGCCCAATTCCAATACAGGGTCATTGTTACCCGATTTGCGCCGCGAAATAGCCTGCATCCTTGATTGCAATTCAAGTAATGAAAATGGTTTCGGGAGATAGTCGTCAGCGCCCAAATCGAGCCCCTTTATTCTGTCCTCCAATTTGCCCCTGGCCGTAATAATTATGTAGGATGCATTCGGGCACATCCTTTTTGTATCATCCAAAAGTTCAAGCCCTTCACCATCTGGTAAACCCAGATCAAGCAGTATGAAATCGTATTCATTTTCTATCATCAGTTTTTTAGCATCTTTCGCAGTATAAGCTTTGTCACATAGATAAAAAGCTTTTTCTAAAAAAATCATCATTTCCCTCGCAAGCGTTCTTTCATCTTCAATAATTAATACTTTCATGTTTTTAAAATTGGTAATAAAAGCTAAATGTAAAGAAAGAATTTACTTTTCCTGCACCAGTCTGAGCCTGGTTGCTTAATACAGATAACTGAAAGGCTGCTTCCAGCAAATAGTGAGCCCTGTTGTAGGCAAGAGGAAGTTTAAAATTATACGATAGTAAATTAATGTTGGTCGTTACAACTGTATCAGAATGACTGGAAGAAGAAGGACTTCCAAAAATAGGGCCTGTTATAATGCCTAATATACTATCACGTAATTTTTGCTGAGTGACATAGGTTTGATAAAAATGCTGTGTTCCAGCCACTGCATTTACTGAGGGAGTGATAGTTACAATATCCTTTTTACCGATGCTAAAAAGATTAATGGCTTTTGAAAAGCCCCCGGTTACAAATGCATCACTTGTTTTTCCAAAAGCATAATCACCAGTTAGGGTGGGCTTTATCCAACTATTGTAGGAAAGGGAGACACTGGCATTATCAAGGTTTGATGCCTGTAACATGGGTGAATATTTAGGATAAAAACTATGACTATAATTCAGGTCAGTTGATAATTTTTTTCCAATCTTAAAGTTTACTCCGGCTCCAAAGCTGGCTGCAGAAACCGTAGATGTATTATCATTTAATAATTTATAAGTCTGACCTGTAAAATAAAATCCGGATTTAAGTTGATAGTTTACTGCAAATGCTGCATAAGGAAGATTTGTTGTGGCTTTTTGACCATAGTAGTTTGCATTATTTGAATAAACTGCTGCAAGCGTTAAGGTTGATTTTGCAGAAATACTATCTGTAGCATTTATAACTGTGCTATCCGTTTGCCCAAAACAAACTTTACTAACTATTGCTATCATTGCGATTAATATAATTGATTTCATAAGGTAATTTTTTTCGGATTAATGGAGGACATTAATCACGGGTTTTATTATTTTTATTTTTGGTTTTATTATTTTTACCGGTTTAACTTTTACAATAACAGGTATGGGCACTGCCTGCCTGCGGGCTTTAGGAACCTCTTTAATAGTGGTCTCAACAGGTTTGTCTTTAGGGATTTCTGCATTTTTTGGGAGAGGTAATAAGGTGTCCGCCTGCATGGTAATAATAATGGATTGAATAATTTTTATATTGCAAACCGGTTTACCATTATCTGCCAAAGCCCACAGAGGTAAACTTATCAAAAAAAATATTCCAAGACCTCTTTTCAATTTTTTTGATTCTTTCATTTGTATTATTTTAAATAACAGGCTTTGCAATTCTGCAAAACCTGTTATTAGGGTAATTATCTGAGTTTAATTCCACCACTTGTTTTTATCAGGGTACTTGCTTTTATAGAAACCGGCCGGGGTTTAACGGTAGTTACAGAGGTAGCTTTTGCTTGCACGGCGGTCGAAGAAGTTGCTCTTGCTTTTTTTTCTGCTCTAATGGCTGTCATGTTTACACCTGTCGCCACATGGTGGCCTTTTTCCATTGTCGCATCGGTTTTATTGACCACGACTGCTTTCCCTTCATCTTTTATTTGATGTGCACTGTTTATAGCCTGGGAAGAAGACACTGTTACGCTTTTATTTAAAGACGTATTACTACTAATTTTATTGTCTTTTGCAGATGCGTTTATACTTGAGTTTGAATAAGCAGAAGCAGTTACAGTTGCATCCCGGGAAGCCATATTATTGGATTCTTTTGCCTGACCTTTTATTTTGCTTTTTGCAGCAGCGGCGGCTTTTTTTCCCTTTTCCACTTCAGCATGAGTTTGGGTTTTGGCATGATATACAGCATTGGACTGAATACTTGTGGCAGAAGAGGCGTCGCCGGTATTATTTACCTGGGTACCACTTTTGTTATTTTCAAGGTTAGCATTGTTTTTAAAGGTACTGCTATTTTTCACGGACGTTTGCGAAAAGGTAGCAGATGAGAATAAAAACATGGTTGAGAATAATAATGTCGTTTTCATAATGTTTTTTTTAGTTTAATAATTAATTGTAATGCAAACATAGAATCCCAAAATGAAGGAAAAATGAAAAACGGAAAATTATCTTTTTGATATGGTTTTTTCTGAGGTGTACATACACCAGGATATGTTATCATTAGATGTGAAAGTGCAAAAGATAAAAATACCTATACAAAAAGGGATATAAATATTATAGATAAAAATCTAGTAGCTTTTGTTCATTTGGGGTCACAGTTCATCTTCCGCATCTTCATAGGCCCCCTGCAATTCACTATAAGAATGAGAATCATTGGCTGCCTCCGCAACTTCCATTCCTCTTTTATAAACGCGCATTGCTTTGGGGCGATCCCCAATCCGTTCTAATAACTTTCCCAGATGATAATACGAGCCAAGATAAGTTGGCTCCCTTTTCAGTATTTCGTTGAATAGCTTTTTTGCTTCTTCGTCATCCCCGATTTTGATGTATTCCAATGCCAGCGCATGCTGCAGAAAACTATCTTTGTCAGCAGTTTTCATATATTCTTTAAGCTTATCAATTCTGTCCATCAAAACTTTTTTACATTTTTATTCCTTAGTATCTTTGCACCTCCTAAAAAAAACGATATGAAGATACTGGTTTGCATCAGCAAAACGCCGGATACGACGGCAAAAATAGCCTTCACAGATAACAACACGAAATTTTCCGAAACAGGTGTACAATTCATTCTAAATCCTTATGATGAATGGTACGCTTTGGTGAGAGCGATTGAATTAAAAGAAGCAGATCCTTCCATCATATTGC
>DASSHD010000743.1:0-3559 GCA_035693085.1 Hanamia sp.
TATCCATCATCACCACTTTGTTGTGCTTTCATCTTTTTGTCTGCTATTTCTTGCCAGGTATATTTTGTCCACGAATTTGTTATGCTGTCATAAATAAACCTACATGTCGGGATGTATCCCAGTGTCCCACCACAACTTGCCGAAAAATTTGAATGAAAAGGAATAGGCTTGCCTTTTTTGTATTTAACTTTTGTTACTTGAATTGTCCAACCACCAATGTCAACGTTGATAGTGTCTTGATTTTGTGTAACAGATATTTGTTCCAGTGCCCCACTCCTGTTTTTAGTCCTGGCAATTTCTTCCAACGCTTCTTGTTGAGTTACGTATTGTACTGTAAAATTTGGAAATTGAGTCTTTAAATGTTTTGTTAGCTCACTCCTTAAAATGTAGGGATTGCTGGGTTTGTAAGAAAGAGTTGCATTACTGTCTAACGGTTTTGCAAAATCATTGTAATAGTAGTCAATTGTCAAGTTACAAAAGCTGTCAACAAGTGCCTGCGGATATTTCTGTCCGAAAGAAGTGTCAAAAAGAAAAAGTGTCAATATGAAAGTAGCTGTGAGTTTCATTTGCTATTGCTGGCAACGTTTAAGGCTTGGCGATGGGCTGGCATTCAATGAACTTTCCGCCCGAACGTCAGCCGATTGAAAAACCAACGCCGAAGGTAAATACAAAAAGCCGATATTTGTTCGTCTGCTGGAACTATTGCTGATAGCGAACTACAGCCGATTGTTCTTCCTTCAGCCAGACTATTGCCAAACCTTTTGTTGGCAGCCGTTTTTATTCGAATGTCCGATTGATTTTATGAATGTAAGCAAGTTCTCGTCCTCTGATGTTTTGTTCGCTTTCTATCAAAGTTGTATTTGCTTTAAAAACCTGAAAAAACCCTTTTGTTATTTTACTGAATTTTAGCGTTAAAGCATTTTCAATAAACTCTACTGTCCCGTTAACTAATACTTCTATGATTGAACTTTTGTGCTTTATCTTATGGATTTTATATTGATTTAAGTAATCGTAAAAAAGTTGATTGTATTTTTCTTCAAATTCAGAAGGTTCAAGATTAGTTTTTGAAATTTGATTTATCCAATCCATTAAAGTAAAGTATTTTGTTTTGGTATCAAGGTCATCGCGAAAGTCCAATAATTGTTCCCAAGATACATCGTCTTCTGGTTCAGGAATTTGAGAAAGGATAAATTTTACAACATAGTTTTTGTCAACTGTTGTAACATTATTCAAAGAGTCAATCCGGTGTAAGATTGGAAAATTTGAAGTGTTTCCTTCTATAATTTTTTTTATGCAGTATAGTCTTGTTGTATTGTCTGAAAGTTCAATAAAGCCATCCATTATCACTTTTAATAACTCAGGCTTTTTTGTTCTTAAAAAGTCATTATAATTTTGTCCAAAGTTTGAAAGTTTTGAGAATAAATTTTCAACGATAACTGCATTCCTATCATCCTTATTTACTGATATTTCGAGTTGAGATGTCAGGTTTGTTATTTCAAGAAGTCCTTTGTTGCCAAGAAAATCAATATTCCGTTGATTAAATTCAAACGCTTGTTTTTGCTTTTCAAAATTAGGTCCGCAATTCTTACAAGTCTGAAAGTAAAAATTTGCGATGAGTTTTGATGCATCAAGAGTTCCCTGGTCAACTAAAAGTTTGTCGAAAAACAGAATGTCTCTTTTAAGAGCTAAGTCGTTTAAAAGATTCTGATATGAAATAGATTTGATTGCTAATTTACTCATTGTGTAGTGTAGTCTGTCTAAAATGGCTGCCAACGGGCAGGTATTGCCGATGGTGGGGAATTAGAATTCCGTCCCGTGGGAACCGCTGCCTGGTTTTTTGATAAAGTTAAATATTAAGAACTAAAGCTGGGCTTTATTCGTCGAGCCCGGAACCGCAGTACAGCAGAATTACCGCTGCTGATTGTTCCAGTGTCAAGCCCCACTATTGGCAATACCAATGTTGTAGGCAGGCTTTCTGTGTCGCCTTTTAGAAATTTGCCTTTTAATAAATGTCCACGTTAAAGGCAAAAGTCCAACTACCAAACTTGTGATAAAATGAAAGTCGTAGTTGATTTCGTTGTAATGTAAACTTCTAACTCCGTCTTGACAGGCAGTGCATTCAACAATTTTGCCTAAGCTGTCAATATAAGTTGTCACAAAAGTTGTAGCAAAAAAGAGAAGAATTGTCAAACACAAATGAAACAGTCTCCTTATTGCGGTTTGTCCATAAAGTAAAGCAAACAATGCAACGCTAAAAAGTCCAAACGAAATAAGCATATATGGACTTGCGAAAAGATGAAAGTCTTTACCAAAGAATTTTATATTGTCACCTTGAAAGTAGTTGAAACAATGTCGCACTAGTACTCTATAACTATTCTCAAAATAGAAAGCAATTACGACTGTTAAGGCGAAAACTAGTAACAGAAGAAGTATAGCTTTTATTTTACTCATTGTCGGTCGAGTGCTTTTTGTAAGTATTTGTCAACATACGTATTTAGAAAACGGATGCTGCGCCAAGCTTGCCTACAACGTTGAGGGCTTGCTGCTGCGCTGGAATTCAATGAACTTTTCGCCCGAACGTCAGCCCAATAACGAACCCAAAGCCGAAGATAACTACAAAAGCCGAACAATGAATTTTCAGCCCGGAACTACTGATGAACAGTGAACAAAAAGCTGATGTTTATTCCTTCAGCCAGCGTAGCAGCAAACCCAATGTTGCAGGCAGTTTCAAGGTTCAGTCGCTCTAATATTTTCTTTTGTCCAAATACAGTAAACAAAGAAAAAAAACAGATTCTTATTTACAAATTCATTTTGTCTGGCGAAAAAAAGTTAGACGAAAAAATAAAAATCTGAAATTATTTTTTACGCACGACGCAAAGAGTCTGAAAATAAAATATTTATTCTGTTTGCCGAAAATACCTGTTAAATAGTTTTTTTATGCCGGCAATAAGTCGCAGGATACAAATTCTATTATTCTGTTTCCTGCATTTGTTTGAATTTCAATTTTTGTCCTTTTACCTACTATTTGATTTCTTCCTTCTCCAAACGTTTTTGTCATTAAACCAAAATTAATTATGTTTAAAATGGTAGGGTTTCCCGCAAATGGAATTTCCTCAATACGGTAAGTAATAACGTCAGTAAATTTTAAAGTTTTTCGTTCAAATACATTGTTGTCCCAATCCACAGGAAAGTCTAACAAAAATTCAAAGCTATGCTGTTCAGAATTTTCTGTTACACTTAAAATTTGTGCATCGTGAAATGAGTAATCGTCAATATTCATACTGTGTGTCCCAATTGCCTGCAACGGCCACGCATTTACGCAGGCATGGAATTAGAATTCCCTGTCTGCCGGAACCGTTGCCAAATTTATAATTAAAAGTTCATGTTTATTCCTATCGTTCATTAGAGTTTTTTCAGCCGAAACTAAAGATGAAATATATTCTACTGCTCATTTTTAGCACGCAGCCATGCTTGCATAAATGCGATGTAAACGGCTGTTTCAATCTGTCAACCCCTAATTATTTCTGATTTTTAAACAAGCTTCAAAAATGTCTAAAAC
>DASSHD010000744.1:0-2457 GCA_035693085.1 Hanamia sp.
TTCTTCGTCAATATCTGAGAGTTCAGGAAGCAAAAAATAAGATAATTGATGAATGTTGCAAAGATCAATTGTTTGCTGAAGTACGACATCGGTACTCCATTTTATATTTTGAAACAGACACGGATTTTCTTTTTTCATTCCCAGCAAATAATAGCCACCGTCAGTTGCAGGGCCAATCACAATATCGTGATCATCCAATTTTGCAAAAGCATCTTTTAAAATATTTTTATTGATACCAGGACAATCCGTTCCAATAATTACGATCTTTTCATGGCCGACAGTAAAAAGACTTTTAAAGGCATTTTCCATTCTTTCACCTAAATTATTTCCTTCCTGGATTTCTTTTTGAAATAAATTATTTTCCCAAATATCATCTTCAATAGATTTGGAATAAAAAATAATTTTATCTGTCTCAAAAGATTGAATTGCGTCGTGTGTATTTTTCAGAAGTTGTTTATAAATATTTATTGCTGCATCATCACCCAAAGTATTTGCAAGCCTGGTTTTTACCTGACCTTCAATTAAATTTTTTACAAAAATGATAAGTGCATTACTGGTCATAATTCCTTAATGGTTTCTGCAAATAATTTCGAAAGTTTTTCGTCAGCTTTCTCTGCTACTGCTATTATTTCTTCAATTTTTACCGGCTTTAAATTATCGGGATCACATTCATCTGTAACAACTGAAACCGCCACGCAAGGTAACTGCAAATGATTGGCAGCAATTACTTCCGGCACGGTGGACATACCAACCAGGTCGGCACCAATTATTTTTAAATAACGATATTCCGCTTTGGTTTCAAGATTAGGACCATTGACTGCAGCATAAATTCCTTTCTTTAAATCAATGTTTGATTCTTTCGTCTTTTGCAACAATTTATTTTTTAAATCCGGATGATACGGCTCATTCATATCAGGGAAACGGGAACCTAATTCATCAAAATTTTTGCCGGTCAATGGATTACCTGATTGCAGGTTGATGTGATCGTCTATTAAAACCAAATCCCCTTTTTTAAAATTAAGATTAATGCCGCCGGCTGCATTGGATAAAAAAAGATATTGCACTCCCAACAATTTCATAACCCTTATCGGAAACACAATTTGCTGCATAGAATAACCTTCATAAGAATGAAAGCGGCCTTGCATGATCAAAACATTTTTATTTCCGATTCTTCCATACACAAGATGTCCTTTATGAAACTCCACAGTAGAAGCACAAAAACCGGGTATTTCTGTGTAGGGGATCGTTTGTTTTACATCTACATAATTTAAAAGATGATTAAGCCCCGTTCCCAAAACAATTCCTATTTCAGGATTGGTAATTTCTTTTTGGATTAAATAATCTTTTGCTTTTAAAAATTCATTCATAGTTTTTTATTTTCTTTAAACCAGGAATCAGTAAACAAATAAATAATTGTTATTCTTATTCAATAAATAACATTTAATGACTCATGCCTATTTCAACATTTGTGCAAGATGGTAGTCAACCAGCCCGTCAATAGGAGCTTTGATGATTTTACCCATCGGCATATCAAATTCTAATGCCACTTCGCTTAATATATCTTTAAACTTAAACCCAATAGAACCAACACAATTAAATGAATAGGATTGATATGCCGGGTAACGAATTATGAGGTTCCGAAAAAGATCATTAAATGAAGATCTTGCCAGGTCATAAAAATATTTAAGGTGAATATGCTCAAATATAAATTTACTAAAATCGGCACAAAAACGATTTGCAAAGGGTTGTCCATATACATGATCGAAAATATCCTCTTTACCTAAATGAAATGTGTTATAAAATAATTGCGTTATCTCTTCAGGCATATAACCTCTTATATAATCACCCAATAATTTTTTTCCCATTGCAGCGCCACTTCCCTCATCTCCCAGGATGTAGCCTAACGAATCTATATTTTGAATTATTTTTTCACCATCATAAATACAGGTATTCATTCCCGTGCCGAGGATAGCGGCAAACCCTTTCTTAGTTCCGAGTAAAGCCCTTGCTGCTGCCAGCAGATCAAGTTCAATGAAACATTTCCCCTTGCCAAAAACCTCTGCTAACGCATCACTTAATACAAAATCTTTTCCAGGAAAACAGCCAGCACCATAATAATATACTTCTGTGATTTCAGAATTGGATATTCCGGCAGGTAAATTTTGAATCAAAGATTTAACGATATATGCACTATCAACAAAATAGGGATTGAAGCCTTCTGTATTAAAATATATTTTCTCTCCATTGGGTTTTATCAGGCACCAATTTGTTTTGGAAGATCCGCTATCTGCGATTAATACCATAATTGTATTTTTAAATTAACCAATTTGTTTTCTTCCTATTCTATGTCCATATATAGCAAAATAACCTATCATCAGATAACATGGAATCACCATCCAATAAGCCTGCTGTGAATTAATATGATCTGCCAGCCAGCCATAAAGCAAAGGTAGTAGC
>DASSHD010000745.1:0-3289 GCA_035693085.1 Hanamia sp.
ATTTTACTTTTTGTGGGAGGTATGTTTTTCTGGACATTTTTTGAATACCTGATGCATCGCTTTATCTTTCATTGGGCAAGCGAAAATCCCAGGGCGCAAAAAATTATTTATGTGATGCATGGCAATCATCACGAATTTCCGCGCGATAAACAACGTTTGTTTATGCCGCCTGTACCCAGTCTTATTATTGCCTTCATCATTTTTTTATTGATGTATGCCTTAATGAGTGTAAATGTGATGGCGTTCTTCCCCGGATTTATGCTGGGTTATTTAATTTATGGAAGCATGCATTATGCTATTCATGCCTGGAATCCTCCTTTCAAATGGATGAAACCAGTGTGGCGCAATCATCATCTTCACCATTATAAAAGCGAAGACAAAGGCTTTGGTGTAAGTACCCATATCTGGGATGTTGTTTTCGGAACTTCTTTTGATTTAAAGAATGAAAAAGAAAATAAGGAAGCTGTACAAAAGCTGATGTACAAAAAGAAAGCCTCCTGACTTCACCATTTTTCTTCATCGCTTTCGTGTTTTTTTTCACCGAAATGCTTTTTACTTTTTATTTTCTGCAATTGCCTTTCTATAATTAAATCAGCTAAAACGGTCGAGGAGTCAACGTTTGTATTCTCATCTAAATAATAACGGATCTTTTTTTCATCCACGTCTATTCGATATAATAGTTGAATCAATGCCTGAAAGTCTTTATTGATTAATTCGTTTATTAAGACAATTAATTGTTCGCGAATTTCTTCAACCGGTTTCCCTTCAATTGAATTGGAAACAGAAATAATTTTTTCAGGGATTGAGATTTCATTTTTCATTTGCACAAAAACAATTTTAATAGAATCATTAAAAAACAGAAATTTAAATATAAGCCTGCCTTTCCGGTAGGCAGTTGCTTTACTTAAATTTAATATTTTTCTAAAACACCCAAGCCAAACAAAGCAAAATCATATTTCACCGGATCATTTTTATCCATATTTCTTAATGCTTCCGTTAATTCAATTGCAGCAATCCAATCTGTTTGTTTTCTTTTTAATAAATTGAAATGCTTTGCAACCCTGGCTACATGCACATCTACTGGACAGATCAATTGTGAAGGAGAGATTTTTTCCCAGATTCCAAAGTCAACGCCTTTATCATCATTTCGCACCATCCATCTTAAATACATATTCAACCTTTTGCAACTTGAATTTCTTTGGGGCGATGCGATATGCTTTTTTGTCCTCTGTGGCACATCTTCCAAAGAAAAAAAATATTGGTAAAAATGATTAAGAGATTTTTCGATCACATTTGAATCGTTGGATTGGTTTAAACCCTCTTTATTAAAAAAAGCAGATTCCAGGGATTTATGTTTTGAGTAATGAAATTTCAAAAAAGAAATAAAATACAATAGATCAGTATCATTAAATGTGCGGTGACAAAATCTTTCTAATCTTTTCAAATTATTATCTGTATGATTGATGCAAAAATCATGGGGTGAATTATCCATCAATTGCATTAATAGTTTGCATTTATTAATGATCGTTTTTCTAATTCCCCAGGCAAATATGGCTGCGAAAAAACCTGCGATTTCTATATCCTGTTTTTTGGAAAATAAATGCGGGATCGAAACAGGGTCGTCTTTTATAAAAGATGGGTTATTAAATTCAATTACTTTTCTATCAAGGAATTTCTTGAGATCAATAATATTTTTAGGTCCTTCAATCATTTTTATCTAACCTGCTTACCCAATCGCCTTCTTCAAATCATCAATCAAATCATCCGCATCTTCTATTCCTACACTTAATCTCATTAATGAATCAACAAGGCCGTTCTTTAATCTTTCTTCTCTCGGAATGCTTGCATGAGTCATTGTAGCCGGATGCCCGATAAGGCTTTCAACACCGCCGAGGCTTTCTGCCAGGGAAAAAAGTTTGGTAGATGAAAGAACTTTTTTTGCCGCTTCCACGCTATCATCTTTTAATGTAAAACTCATCATTCCTCCATAACCACGCATTTGTTTTTTAGCAATGTTGTGATTAGGATGATCTTCAAATCCGCACCAGTAAACTTTATCCACTTTGGGATTTCCTCTGAGCCACCTAGCAATTTTTTCTCCGTTTTCACAATGTCGTTTCATACGCACATGAAGTGTTTTTAATCCTCTTAAAATTAAAAAACAATCCTGCGGACCTGGCACAGCGCCACAACTGTTTTGTATAAAAGCTAATTGATCTTTCAGTTTTTCATCATTTACAATAATGCATCCATGTACAGAATCACTATGACCTCCAATATATTTTGTGGCAGAATGTACCACGATGTCTGCACCCAGATCAAGCGGATTCTGCAGATAAGGCGAAGCAAAAGTATTATCAACACAAAGTAGAACGTTATTCTTTTTTGCGATAGCAGCTACTGCAGCAATATCCGTAATATTCATCATGGGATTGGTAGGCGTTTCTGTCCAGATGAGCTTTGTATTTTTATTAATGAACTTAGAAATTTCATTTGCATCCTGCATGTTGATGAAATGAAATTTTAATCCATACTTTTCAAATATTTTTGTAAAAAGGCGATAGGTACCGCCATACATATCGTTTGCTGCAATTACTTCGTCTCCGGGATTTAATAATTTTATTACTGCATCAGCAGCAGCAGAACCACTTGCAAAGCATAAGCCGAATTTTCCGTTCTCAACTATTGCTAATGCATTCTGTAATGCGTGCCTGGTAGGGTTTTGCGTCCTGGCATATTCATATCCCTTGTGCACACCCGGACTTTCCTGAACGAAAGTAGAAGTCTGATAAATTGGAGTCATAATAGCCCCTGTTGTAGGATCCGGTTCCGAACCGGCATGTATAAATTTAGTATCCTGTTTCAAAATATTTTTTATTTAGAGATTACAAATTTTGTTGTGAGTCTTGAGACAGTAAATCAACAAATAAACCGGATTCTTAATTAACTCTCAAAACACAATTGGCAAAGAAACTTTTACATCTTCCCAATACATATTCATATTTGCAACTGTGGGTGTTTTTTCAAAAACGATGGACATATCTTCTGTCATATCATTTCTTTTAACCGGTAAATTCATCCGTACCACATCCTTTGTAGAATCGTATCTGAAACTCCCCCATGTATCGGTTTCTTTGTTTACTATTAAAATCCATTTGTCGGGATAAGGAATGGCATACAAAGTATATCGTCCTTTTTTAATTTTTGTTTTATTAATTTTTACATCTCTGTAAAGATCAATTTCAGTCGCTTCATTAGCGCCAAGCCTCCACACATCGCCATAATCCTG
>DASSHD010000746.1:0-7195 GCA_035693085.1 Hanamia sp.
CTGCTACGATTTAAAAGGCATTCTTTTTCTAAAGGACTAGTGTTTTCGGCAGTAGGCAAACATTTTAATGATTTTTATAATCATCATTTGCCGTTTGAACTTACCGGAGCTCAAAAAAAAGTTTTAAAAGAAATAAGAAAGGACCTCGGTAGCGGCAAACAAATGAATCGCCTTTTGCAGGGCGATGTGGGAAGCGGAAAAACGATGGTGGCATTGATGACAATGCTAATTGCTGCAGATAATGGATATCAAAGTTGTTTTATGGCCCCTACGGAAATATTGGCGCGCCAGCATTTTGAAACCCTCAAAACCTTGTTGGATAATATTCCTTTAAAAATTGGAATCCTTACCGGTTCTTCTACTGCAAAAGAAAAAAAAGAAATATTAAAAGCAACCATCGGGGGTGAAATTGCGATATTAACAGGAACACATGCCTTAATCGAAGATGCAGTTCAATTTAAAAATCTTGGGCTTGCCATCGTTGATGAACAACATCGTTTCGGTGTGGCACAAAGAGCGAAACTTTGGGATAAAAATGAGATCAATCCACATATTCTTGTGATGACTGCAACACCTATTCCACGTACACTGGCACTCACAGCCTATGGCGATCTGGATTATAGCATTATAGACGAAATGCCACCTGGAAGAATTCCGATTGTTACGGTTCATCGTATGGAATATGCCAGGCCACAGGTAATGGATTTTATTAAATCGGAAATCAAACGTGGACGGCAGGCCTACATTATTTATCCTTTAATAGAAGAGTCGGCAAAACTTGATTTTGAAAATTTAATGAAAGGATATGAAGAAGTAAAAGCTTATTTCCCCGAACCCCAATATTATATCAGCATGGTTCACGGAAAGCAAAAAGCTGCACAAAAGCAAACCAACATGAATCGCTTTGTAACCGGCGACACGCAAATAATGGTTTCTACAACCGTAATAGAAGTTGGAGTAAATGTTCCCAACGCCAGCGTAATGCTTATAGAAAGCGCTGAAAGATTCGGACTTCCACAACTGCACCAATTGCGTGGCAGGGTAGGACGCGGTAATGAAAAAAGTTATTGCATTCTTTCTACTAAAGTAAAATTGAGTGCAGATGCAAAGCAACGAATGAAAATTATGTGCGAAACAAACGACGGTTTCAAAATTGCGGAAAAGGATTTAATATTACGCGGCCCCGGAGATATTGAAGGAACGAGGCAGAGTGGATTGCTCAATTTTAAACTGGCAAATATCATTGAAGACAGAAAAATTCTGGATGCGGCACGGGCAACTGCAGAAAAGATTTTAGATGATGATCCGGATTTAGCTAAAGATGAAAACCTTTGCCTGAGAGGATTTCTTGAAAATCAAAAAGGCAAAACAGCCTGGAGCAAAATATCATAGAAGGTTTTTCTTTTAATTGTTGTGTTAATTCCTTATTAAATCAAATATGGGGAAATTAATTCCAAACCTGAATTATTATTGTTTCGTAAATTTACTGTCTGATTGTATTTGTTTAAGTTTGTGAAAGAGAATTAAACTTTTTTTATAAGTTTAGTTCTTAATAAAAAAATAACCTTGAAAGTATCGAAACAAATCCTTTTTATTTTTTCTCTTATACTGATTACATTTTTTGTAACTGAGAATTTATTTGCCCAGGTAGAATTTATTGAAAATAAAGGACAATGGGACCCCCGGGTGAAATTCAAGAGCAATGCGGGAAGTGGCGCTTTCTATCTTACAGAAAAAGGATTTACAGTTGCCCAATATAATCCTCAGGATGTCGAGAACATAAAGATAAGAAGGCATGAAGGAATCTCTGTAAATGCAAGAGAAAGTTCTAAGGCTGCACCCATAAATAATGATAATAAAGTACGCACTCATACTTATTCTATGGAATTTATGAATTCTCAAAGTCCGCAGATTATTCCTGATAAGCCTTCGACAAGCGTAAATAATTATTTCATAGGCAATGATAAAACCAAGTGGGCATCCAACTGTAAGATATATCTGGGAGTTACTTATCAGAATATTTATAAAGGAATAGATGTAAGATATTATGTGGATGGCGGTGGCAATTTAAAATATGATTTTATTGTTCATCCCGGTGCAGATGTAAATAATATTGCTATGAAATATTCGGGAACGAATAAGATAACCGTGAAAAAAAGGGAGCTGAATATAATTACGCCTTTGGGAACAAGCAGAGAACTGAAACCCTATACTTATCAGCTTAATAATAATGAAAGGCAGGAGTTGGATTGCCGGTATGAAGTAAAAGATAATGTGGTAAAATTTAAAGTGAAAAATTATTCTCCCGATAAAACTTTGATCATAGACCCCACAGAAATATTTTTTAGTTATTCCGGAAGTAAAGCAGACAACTGGGGTTTTACCGCTACTTATGGTCCCGATGGATCTTTTTATGGAGGCGGGATTGTTTTTGGAGAAGGGTTTCCTTTCTCATCAGGTTACGATCAGACTTTTAATGGAGATTTCGATATTGGAATCATAAAACTTACTCCCAATGGCAGGAACATGGTCTATACTACTTATATCGGCGGTAAAGGCGAGGAACAACCACATAGCCTTATTGTAGATGCGCAGGGAAATCTTATACTGGCAGGCAGGTCCAATTCAAATGATTATCCTACTACCACTAAAGTAGGACCTAATGGCGGCTGGGATATTGTAGTTACAAAATTAAATGCATCAGGCAGCGCTCTTATAGGCTCAGTTAAGATAGGAGGTACTGGCAATGACGGTGTAAATATTGCGGACGAAAACAGTGGTTCAGGCACGCATTCACTTAAAAGAAATTACGGAGATGATGCCCGTAGCGAGGTTTTGTTGGATGCTTCCAATAATATCTATGTAGCATCCTGTAGTTCTTCGTCAGATTTTCCCACAACAGCAGGCGCTTTTCAAACGAAACCTGGTGGAAATCAGGATGCGGTGGTGCTTAAGATAGATCCAAGTTGTAATACAGTATTATTCAGCACACTGCTTGGCGGTTCGGGGGATGATGCCGCTTATGTAGTAGCGCTTGGCAATAATAATAATATTTATGTTGCAGGTGGAACTGCAAGTGATGATTTTGATGGAGTTTCCAAATCCGGAGTTTTGAATTCTACTTTTCTGGGAGGAGTGTGTGATGGTTTCGTTACTGAAATGAATAATAGCGGCACTGCTGTTATAAGGGGAACATACATAGGAACGCCGCAGGCTGATCAGATATACGGAATTGATAAAGATAAATCCGGTAATATATATGTAATGGGCACCTCTGAAGGAAACATGAAAGTAATAAATGCAAAATATTTCAACCCCGGTTCAAAACAATTTATTACAAAACTGGCTCCTGATCTTGATTCTGTCATTTATCAAACTACATTTGGGTCTGCAAATGCTCTTTTACCCAATATTTCCCCAACAGCTTTTTTAGTAGATCGTTGCGAAAATGTTTATGTATCAGGTTGGGGTGGCAAATCTAACCAGGGAACAGGCTTTGGATCAGGCAATACAAAGGGCATGCCTACCACACCTAATGCTATCAAGCCGGTTACGGATGCTTCCGGCAGTGATTTTTATTTTTTCGTTATGAAAAAAAATGCGGATTCATTATTGTATGGAACTTTTTTCGGCCAGGAAGATCCTCCCCTTTCGGTAAAGAACCCTGATACTTTTGGTGATCACGTTGATGGAGGCACCAGCCGGTTTGATCGCAATGGCGTTATCTACCAGGCTATGTGTGCCAATTGTTTCGAAACTGTAACCTTTAATGGTACACCGGGTGTTTGGGGGCCCAGAAATTTATCTCAGGGTAATAATGGCCGTTGCAATCTTGGAATGCTTAAAATAGAAATGAATTTTGCTGGTGTGCAAGCCGGTTTGCAAAGTTCAATTGATGGCAGAGCCAATGATACATCAGGTTGTATTCCTTTATTAGTTAATTTTTCAGATACATTAAAAAAGGGAAAATTGTATTATTGGTATTTTGGCGATGGTACCGGCGATACTACTACAGTTCCTGCTGCCAGTCATACTTATACCAATGTAGGCGTTTATCATGTAATGCTGGTGAGTATAGACAGTTTGACTTGCAATATTTCTGATACTTCCTATGGTTATATCAAAGCCGGAAATAACAAGGCAAATCTTGATTTTATTTCTCAAAAATTGCCGCCCTGTACCAACCTGAGTTATAGTTTTACTAATACTTCCTCGCCAACTTTTGGAAGTTTCGGACCTGATATTTTTACATGGGACTTCGGGGATAACTCACCCTTGGTAACGCAGAGCCAGGCGCCTCCTGTAATACATTCGTATGCGGCGCCGGGAACCTATAAAGTAACACTTACAATTAATGATACCACCTATTGCAATTCTCCGGGTGATACTGTAAAAACCATTAGATTATCACCACAGCTACAAGCTTCCTTTTCTACGCCTGCGGCTGGTTGTGTTCCTTACAATGCTGTTTTTATAAATAATTCATTGGGCGGCCTCAATTTTGCGTGGAATTTCGGAGATGGGACTACTTCTACTGATGATAATCCTACACATTTATATACGCAAACAGGTACTTATAAAATAACATTGACGGCTTACGATTCTACTTCATGTAATCAGATTGATGATACTACTTTCACCATTACAGTAAGTCCTAATCCTACAGCTTCATTCACTTATAATCCTAATCCGCCAAAGGAAAATACCTTTACCAATTTTGTGAATCAGTCTGTAGGCGCTACTACCTACTTGTGGAATTTTGGTGATGGAGATACTTCCGCTTTAACGAATCCAACTCATTTATTCGGCTCCACCGGCACCTTCAATGTATGTTTGCAGGTCACTAATAATTATGGATGTAGCGCTGATACCTGCGAAAATGTAGCGGCATTAATCAGGCCACTGGTGGATGTGCCTTCAGCTTTTACCCCGGGAAAATTTGGAGTAAATAGCAGTATCAGAGTTGTTGGGTTTGGAATATCACAAATGCATTGGTCTATTTATAATCGTTGGGGACAAAAAGTATTTGAAACTACCAGTACTAAAAGTTCGTGGGATGGAACTTTCCAGGGAAAATTGCAACCGATGGATGTCTATGCATATACCCTGGATGTTACTTTTTCGGATGGTAAGAAATTTACGAAAACGGGAGATATAACTTTGCTTCGCTAAAGGATTAATGGCTATGTCAAAACTTCTAAAAATATTATTTTTTCTTTTTTGCATAATAAATGTGGCTTATAAAAGCTATAGTCAGGATTTACATTTTTCCCAGTTTTTCAACAATCCATTACTTACCAATCCGGCCAATACAGGTTTTATCCCTGATGCAGATTACAGATTAGGCGCTTCTTACCGCAATCAATATTCTAACATAATGGCCCAACCATATAAGACAATGAGTATTTATGGAGATGCGCAGGTTTTTAGAGATAGAATTGTAAATGGATGGTTGGGGCTTGGTGGTGTTATTCTCAGGGATGTAGCTGGCACCGGGAGCCTTACTTCTACTCAGATTTATGCTTCGGTTGCTTATCATCAAATGCTTGGATTAAGCAGCCTGCTTACCGCAGGTTTTAATCTGGGATGGGCCAATAAAAGAATTGATCAAAGCAAGCTCACTTTCCCTGATCAGTTTGATGGCCAGTTTTTTGATAATACTTTGCCTACTTCTGTACAACTACTCAATAATAGTGTAAGTTTTTTTGATATGCAGGCCGGGTTAAATTATGCGTATTTTCCTACAAAAAATATTTATATTAATGCAGGTTATTCTATTCAGCACGTGAACAGGCCAAAAGAAACTTTTTTTGAAGATGATGCGGGAAGCATTCTGGCGCTGCGTCATATCGGGTTTCTAAATGGTATTTTTAAAATGAGTGATGTAGTTATCATCAATCCTGCTGCGTATTACACTACTATGGCCGGCGCCAGTGAATTTGTTCTGGGAATGAATGCTGCTTATAATCTTTCCGGGGATGGAGACAAACAAATAATTGCCGGATTATTTTATCGCTATGGTGACGCAATAATTCCGATGGTTGGTTTAGAGGTCAGCAATATTCGCTTTACATTTAGTTATGACGTTACTACTTCTTCTCTTAAAAATTTCAATCATTCTCTGGGAGCTGAAGAATTTAATATTTTGAATAAAGGGTTTTATAATCAATTTAATGGTGATAAGAAGCAGACATTGTGCCCTGTTTTCTAAAATCTTTTTTTAATACGCGTGGTTCTTCTGCAGTTATCTCACACGCAGACAAATAATCAATTCAAATATATTTTTGCAGTCTTTGAACTTTATTAAGTTTCAATACTTCATCTTTGCAAAAAATATCAAAAAAAAATTGAAAAATTAAAATTATCATGAGTAAAAAAATTGCTATTATAGGTGGGGGAAATTTAGGAACAGCTATTGCAGAAGGATTATTAAAAAGTAAATTTTGTAAACCGGCAGACATTACGATTACAAAAAGAAAAATCGAAACGCTGCAAAAATTAAAAGACAAAGGTGTTAAAACAAGTTCTGTAAATGCAGATGCAGTGCGTAATAGTGAATTGGTTATCCTTGCCGTAAAACCTTACCAGGTAAGTGATGTATTAAACAGTTTTAAAAAGGAGCTTACTGTAAAACATATCCTGGTATCGGTTGCAACCGGTGTTTTAATTGCCGATATACAGGAGAATATTCAAAAAAAGATTCCTGTTTTCAGGGCGATGCCCAATACTGCAATTTCCATTCAGGAAAGTATGACGTGCCTTAGTTACACCAATGCTGCAACTGCACAAATCGAGTTTGTAGAAAAAGTATTTTCTAACCTGGGAAAGGTTGTCGTTATAGACGAGAAATTAATGGAAGCCGCTACGGTACTTGGCGCATGTGGAATTGCTTATGCAATGCGATTCATTCGTGCCAATATGCAGGGAGGAATTGAAATTGGTTTTGATGTAGCTACTGCGGGTCTTATTGTAGAACAAACCGTAAAAGGTGCAGCAGAGTTATTGCTACAAAAGGGATCCCATCCTGAACAGGAAATAGATAAAGTAACAACGCCCAAAGGATGCACTATCGTTGGCTTAAACGAAATGGAACACCAGGGATTCAGTTCTTCACTTATTAAAGGTATTGCAGTAAGCTATCAAAAGATTGCAAAGAATTGAAAATAATTATCTGTACGAAACCTGCCAGGTTTTA
>DASSHD010000747.1:0-11467 GCA_035693085.1 Hanamia sp.
TCGCAGTAAATCCTGTGTATGATGCACTCTTCGATAGTTTTGCACCGGAACAATATCGTAACAATCCAAAAGCCCGGCAGGAATGGGCGGTACAACAAATGAAATATGCTGCTAAAGCATCTCAGAACTTAGGATTGAATGCCCACGCTACTTTCAGCGGTGCATTATTATGGCCAACAGTTTACCCATGGCCTCAACGACCCGATGGGCTGGTAGAAGAAGGCTTTACAGAACTGGCAAAAAGATGGATTCCTATTTTAAATGTTTTTGATGAATGTGGAGTTGATGTTTGTTATGAAATTCATCCGGGAGAAGATCTTCATGATGGAATTTCTTACGAGATGTTTTTAGAAAAAGTAAAATATCATAAAAAAGCTTGTTTACTGTACGACCCATCACATTTTGTTTTGCAATGCCTCGATTATTTAGCATACATAGATAATTATCACGAACGTATCAAAGCATTTCATGTAAAAGACGCAGAATTCAACCCTACCGGAAAGCAGGGTGTTTATGGTGGTTATCAAAGTTGGCTGAACCGGGCCGGACGTTTCCGTTCTCTTGGTGACGGGCAGGTTGATTTTAAAGCAATTTTTAGCAAGATGGCCGCTTATGATTATAAAGGATGGGCAGTTTTGGAATGGGAATGTTGTTTAAAAAATTCTGAAGACGGAGCACGGGAAGGAGCTGTATTCATTAAAGATCATATTATTAAAGTAACAGAAAAAGCATTTGATGATTTTGCAGGGACTTTGAAAAATGATTCTCTGAATCGTTCTGTTCTTGGAATAGGATGATTTTCCTAACTATGTTTTTTTAAATAATCTGTGTTGATTAGTGGAATCAGCGCCAAAAAATAGAAATCCGATTTATTTGCTTGCCTGCCTGCAGGTAGGTAGGTTTACTGATTCTACAAATCTTTCTGATTCATTGCATTTCAATTCACGGCAATTAGTGTAATTCCCGCCTGAACGAATCAGTCGGGCAGGCGTGGCAAAATCTTTAATCTTAAAAATAATTCGTGTTAATTCGTGTAATTTGTGGCAGACTTCTTAATCTTAAAAATAATCAAAATGAAAAAAACGATTTTTCTCTTATCAGCAGCCACTCTCCTTTCTTCTATTGGCTTTTCTCAAAATAATACACTTACTGCAAAAGAGAAAAGTGAAGGTTGGCATTTATTATTTAATGGTAAAAATACTGATGGCTGGCATAATTATGGAAAGCAAAATGCCGGGCCCGAATGGAAAGTGCAGGATGGCACCATTCATCTTGATGCATCAACTCCAAATAAAGAAGGTGGAGATTTGGTTACTGATAATGAGTATGGAAATTTTGATTTGAAAATGGACTGGAAAATTTCTGACAAAGGGAACAGCGGAATTCTGTTTTATGTAAATGAAGACCCTGCCAAATATAAGGAAACGTATCATACCGGACCTGAAATGCAGGTATTGGATAACGGCACTCCTACCCGGTCTGGACAACCCGATGGCAAAATATATACTCACAGGGCTGGCGATCTTTACGATCTTTTAGCATCCAAAGAAGCTGTAAAGCCATTGGGAGAATGGAATCATATAGAAATAAAATCACTAAACGGCAAACTTGATTTTTATATGAATGGCGTACATACCCTCTCTACCCGTATGTGGGATGACAACTGGAAGAAGATGATTTCCATAAGCAAATTTAAAGACATGCCCGGCTTCGGTACTTTTAAAAAGGGAAAGATTGCCTTACAGGATCATGGAGATGATGTATGGTTCAGAAACATAAAGATCAGGAAACTTTAGAATTTACTTTATAAACAGTTAGCCATAATTCTTTTACCGAAAAAAAGATATCCTGCATGCTGGATAAATTCCTGGCTGACTGCAACATGCAGGCAGGCGTGTAACCTGGCCGGCAAAGGCGGGTTCGTGGCAGAAGGCATTTGAAATTTAGCTCAAATTAAAATTGCAACTCATTTCTATCCGGAGGGCAGAATAATTAATTATTTTTTAAATATTATTTTTCGTCTAACCCTTACTGTGATTTTTGTTTTTTATTTTGTTAAAATTTCAAAACATCCAATCTAACCTTATGCTACCGATTAAAACTTAACAATGCCTTTGTAAAAATCTTGCAATTTTTAAGATTTTTTTTTATTTAATTAACAAATTCTTTACCTTGTGTAATTATTACACAATTTTTTTAATCACTTATTTAATAAAAAGTCTTTTTTATGAGAAAAAAATTTCTATTAAGCGGAGTCCTACTGCTCTTTTGTTTTTTTCAAACAATGGCACAACAGAGAACCATTACCGGAACGGTAAAATCTCCCGATGGTAAACCTTTAGGAGATGCGACAGTTCTTGTTGCCGGACACAAAACAGGAGTTACCACCAAAGCCGATGGGACATTTTCAATAAATGTTCCTGACAAAGCTAAAGCGCTCGAGATTAGTTTTGTAGGATATGCAAACCAAAGTGTGGATATCTCATCCACGTCAAACGTTAATGTTACCCTTGCTTATACCGCCGCCAATCTTAGCGATGTGGTGATAGTTGGGTATGGAACGTCAAGAAGGAGAGATTTAACAGGAGCTTTGGCTTCTGTTCAGGCAAAAGATTTTAATCAGGGAGCTATTACTACTCCGGACCAATTACTTCAGGGAAAAGTAGCGGGTTTGCAAATTACAGATAATAGCGGCCAGCCTGGCTCTGTTGCTACGGTAAAAATAAGAGGAAATAATTCTATAAGAGCCGGTGGCAATCCATTATATGTTATAGATGGAGTTCCTTTGGATGGAAGATCTGCCAGGCCAAGCATTACATTAGGTACAGGTGGTTTTGGTGTAACGCCGGATGTAAACCCCTTACTTTATATTAACCCAAATGACATCGCAAATATCACTGTACTAAAAGATGCTTCTGCTACAGCTATATATGGATCGAGAGGTGCAAATGGTGTAATTGTTATTACTACAAAAACAGGAGTTTCTGGCAAAACCAAACTAGAAGTTAATGCAAGTATATCAAGGCCTGCCGGCTACATGAAAAAGTTTGATATATTAACAGCCTCCCAATTCAGAACTGCCCTAAAAAAATATCAGCTTGATACTTTATCCGAATCCAACGATAAAGGAAGCTCTGTAGATGCTTTAAATGCTATTGTGCAAAATACCCTTTCACAAAATTATAGTCTTGCCTTGAGTGGTGGTAGTGAAAAGGGGAAATTCCGCGCTTCATTCCTTGCATCAGATGTAAACGGATTTTTAAAAACTACCGGATTGGATAAGTATATCGGAACATTTTCAGGTCAATATAAATTTCTTGATAATAAACTAAGTATTGATTTTAATTTAATAGCCGCTCATACTACTGACAAAGCCTCTCTTATTTCAAGTACAGCAGGCTCCCAGGGGAATTTGATAAGTTCTGCAGTAAGCTGGAATCCTACTTCGCCGTTTACCGATGCTTCAGGTGAATACATTTATCCAGGTAACGGTTCCGGGAATCCTTTAGCTCTTTTGGCTGCTACTTCCGACATTTCTAATGCTAATACTTTTTTAGGAAATATATCAGCCAGTTATAAAATACTTCCTCATCTTACCTATAAGTTTTTATATGCCATCAATAATTCGGCGGGCAAAAGATATACTAATATTGATGGATATTTAGTTGGCTATCCCGGGATATCAGGACAAGGATTTGGTGCAATATCAGATCAGATTTTGACTTCTCAAACTTTTGATCACACGCTGAATTATCAGACTGATTTTTCCGATAAATTTCATTTTGAGGGATTGTTGGGATATGAATATTGGAAAGCCGATTTTTCGAATTCATCTTTCAGTGCTACAGGGTTCAATACAAACCTGGATCAAATGAACCAGATACCGATATTATACACAAGCATTATGGCTGACGGCAAAACCCAAAATCTACCTTCTACTTATATAGATCCCACAACAGAATTGCAATCCTACTTTGCCAGGATCAATTTGAATTATTCTGAAAAAATCTTTTTAACAGCTACTATTAGGGACGATGGTTCAACCAAGTTCGGAAAAAATAATAAATATGGGTATTTCCCTTCAGTAGGTGTAAAGTGGTTAATAAGTAATGAAGATTTCATGAAAAATAATAGTATATTTTCTACTTTGGCGATCAGAGGATCGTGGGGTATTACCGGTAACCAGGATTTCCCTGCAGGAGCTTCCCAGGAGCAATTTAATTTCTCAGCTTACAATACTGCCGGTCAAAGTAATGTAGCGAATCCTAATTTGAAATGGGAGTCAACTACTTCTTATGATGCAGGACTTGATTATGCTTTATTAAACGGAAGAATATTTGGTTCAATAGATTATTATAACAAAAACACATCTAATATTCTTTTTCAAAGTACCGCTATTCAGCCCGCCCCCAGTTCAATATATTTTATTAACATTCCCGGAAATTTAATGAATAAAGGGGTTGAGTTTTCAGTAACCGGTGATGTTATACGGAAAACAAATTTTAATTTGAGCGTAGGATTTAATATCGCTTACAATAAAAATATATTAAAGAACTTTTATGCTCCGGGTACTAAAAATACTTTATCAATATTGACAGGTCAAATTACAGGACAAGGAGTTTCGGGAACTCTTGGTCAGATTATTACTAATGACCAGCCGGTAGATGAATTCTACCTGAAACCATTTGGGGGATTCGATGCAAGTGGTAACCAGATTATAGGGGCCAATCCACAATTTGCAGGAGATCCTAACCCCCATGTAATTTATGGTGCGAATATTGACCTGAGTTATAAGAAATTTAACGTAAACATTAATGGCAGTGGTGCGGGAGGATACCTTATTTATAATAATACCGCTACCACAATTACTAACATTGCCGGCATTGTAGGTGGCAGAAATATAGATAAAAAAGCTTTTGATTCCAAAGAAGGGACAGGCAGTGGTGTTGGAGCATCTACAAGGTTTTTGGAAAGTGGTAATTTCTTTAAATTAAGAAATGCAACTATCAGATATACAATTGGTGATGTAACTAAATATGTTAAGAACATGGATGTGTTTGTAAGCGGCACTAATTTGTTTGTATTAACCAAATTCTCCGGATTTGACCCTGAAGTAAATGTTGATAAGAGCAGTAGTGGTTATCCTTCAAGATCAATTGAATATGTGCCATATCCTACGCCAAGAATTATTTCTTTTGGAGTGAATTTCTCTTTATAATAATTTAAAAAAATTAAACTATGTTACTATATAAAAAAATAATTGGATTTACTCTTCCAATAGTTGTACTGATTGCCGGATGTACAAAACTTAACGAAAATCTGAATTCATCATTGACCAATTCCCAAACAGCAACAGCATTGGGCGCTAATGGGACTCAATTATTATTACAAGCTGCGTATTCAGATATTGCAGGAACCTTTGCTGGCCAGGATCAGTTATTTTCTCTTGAAGAAAATACTACAGATGAAAGTTTAGTACCCACCAGAGGAGGTGACTGGGATGATAATGGCGTATGGCGGGTATTACATGCACATACCTGGAATGCGGATCATGGGCAAATATTAAGCGTTTTTAATGGTTTGAATAAATTAAACTTTGACGCTACAAATGTTCTCGCATTCAATCCAACAAAAGAACAAGCTGCAGAAGCCAGGTGTTTAAGGGCGCTTTCTTTATATT
Source organism: Hanamia sp. (assembly GCA_035693085.1). Classification (GTDB taxonomy): domain Bacteria; phylum Bacteroidota; class Bacteroidia; order Chitinophagales; family Chitinophagaceae; genus Ginsengibacter. The sequence goes on from DASSHD010000747.1 coordinate 5,681, forward strand.
ATCTTTTGGATCTTTATGGCCAATACCCATTTAGAAATCCTGGGGACAACTTACTAAATGCACCGGATGTAAAAACCGGCGCAGATGCAATTAACTTTATTATTTCTGAATTGGAAACTGTTATACCTGATCTTGATCCCGCAAATAACAATACGAAGATGAATGTGGATGCTGCCAATACATTACTAATGCATTGCTATCTTCAAAAAGGTGCATTTATTACCCCGGCAACTCCTACTTTTGATGATGCTGACATGCAGAAAGTCATCACTTTGGGCAATGCAATTATAAACAGTGGTAAATATTCATATACTCCTAATTATTTTGAAAATTTTTCAGTAGATAATGGTACAAAATCTAAAGAAAATATTTTTTCTTACCCTAATCAGTCCGGCGTTTCTGCAAATCACGCTGCCACCGAAGCCCGTTGGATGATGACTCTTCATTATAATTCTGATTCTGCTGAAGCGCCAAATGCAGGATGGAATGGATTCAGCACTATAAGCGATTTTTATAATAGTTTTGGCGCTACAACTCCTACAAAGGCTACATCGTCCAGTAATAGAATTGGTGGATTTTTTACAGGCGTAGGCGCTAAAAATAATACTGATACTGCTATTGATGCCAGGTTGGGTGGCAGAATATTAAGTGATACTCCCTCTTTGCAAGCTTCCGGTATCAGACCTGGTTTCCTAATTGGCCAGCAATATAATCAGAGCGGTGTTGCTGAAAAAGACAGGAAAGGTAATCCGTTAGCTTTTGACCCTGTTATAGCTTCTGATATGAAGGAAACAGGTTCCAACCTGGAAGTTACCGGTATAAGAGTAGTTAAATATCCGCCCGACTTCACAAACAATGGAAAATACTATGCCGGCCCTGCCGGTAACTGGCTGATGATTTACAGGTATCCTGATGTGGTATTAATGGTAGCCGAAGCAATGATGAGGGAATCTTCTCCAGATGTGGCCGGAGCTTTAGCTCTGGTTAATGGGCTTAGAGTTGCCCGAAAGGCTGCACCAATGCCTTCGATTACTTTGGTAAATCCGACTAATGTAGATGATCCAAATACTTTGCTGGCTGAGAGAGGACGCGAATTATATTGGGAAAGTTTTAGAAGAACAGATTTAATCAGATTTGGTGTCTATCTGGTACCATGGGGTTTAAAACCATCTGATGATCCTAAAAACCTGGTTTTCCCAATACCTTCACAAGCATTGGCAGCTAATCCAAATCTGAAACAAAATCCTGGGTATTAAACTCTGAATTTTAAATTTACAGTTATTAAATAAAAGGCCTTAACCGGCCTTTTATTTTTTTAATTGCTCTCTTTTTGTAAAAAGAAATTGAATGTACTGTGATAGAAAATTCTGTTATTTTTTAAAAAATTACATCTTCAAATCTTATCTTTAAAGCGTTGTCTGATTATTCATTTTTCCCCAATTCAGCCTGCATGGTCAAATCTCTTATCTCAATATTTTTACTACTTTTTCTCATTTCTTGTAATAAAAAAGCGGAAACGCCATTGTTTCAATTGATGACCAACACTGGAATTAATTTTGATAATAAAGTAACTGACGGCAAGTTAGAAAACAGTTTTCTTTTCAGGAATTTTTATAACGGAGGTGGCGTTGCCATTGGTGACCTTAACAATGATGGGCTGGCCGATGTGGTGATGACTTCCAACATGGGCGAAAATAAAATCTATTTAAATAAAGGCAATTTTAAATTTGAGGATGTTACTGCAAAATCCGGTCTTCGGCAAGATAGCATGTGGAGTACAGGTGTTACCCTGGTTGATATTAATAATGATGGCTGGCTTGATATTTATATCTGTAATTCGGGCCACATGACCAATGGCAACAGAAGGAATAAATTGTACATCAACAACCATGATATGACCTTTACGGAGGAGGCTCATAAATATGGCCTGGATATAAGCGCTTATACCACGCAGGTTTCCTTTTTTGATTACGATGGCGATGGCGATCTTGATTGCTTTATGATCAACAACAGTCCTATTCCTGTAAATACTCTGAACAATGCCAATGAGCGTGATCTCCCCGATTCTGAATGGAACGTAGCGCCTTTTTTAAAAGGAGGCGGCAATCATTTATACAGAAACGATAATGGTCATTTTACTGAAGTTACCACGCAGGCCGGTATTCATAGTAGTTTGATAAGTTTTGGGCTGGGTGTATCTGTTGGTGATATTAATGGTGATGGCTGGCCGGATATTTATGTTTCCAACGATTCCTACGAAAGAGATTATTTATATATCAATCAAAAAAACGGAACCTTTAAAGATGAAACAGATGACTGGATTCAACACATGAGCATGTCATCTATGGGCGCTGATATTGCCGATATTAATAATGACGGTTACCCTGAAATTTTCACTACTGATATGCTTCCTGAAAATGATTACCGGCTGAAAACCATGGGATCTTTTGATAATATTAATTTATTCAATAGTAAAATCCAATCAGGATTTTCATATCAGTACGTAAAGAATTGTTTACAGTTAAATAATAAAGACGGGAAGTTTATAGATATTGCTAATTACAGTGGAGTCTCGGCTACAGATTGGAGCTGGGGGGCATTAATGTTCGATGCAGACAATGATGGATACAATGATATTTATGTATGTAATGGCATCAATCGAGATGTTACCAACCTCGACTTTATGAACTTTTTTGCCAATGATGTTATTCAAAAAATGGTTCTCAGTGGCAAAAAAGAAGGAATAGATGAGATTTTGAAAAAAATCCCTCAAACTCCATTAACAAATTACGCTTTCAGGAACCTTGGTAATTTGAAATTTCAGGATATGAGTAAAACCTGGGGATTTACACAGCATTCCAATTCCAATGGCGCTGCTTATGGTGATCTTAATAACGATGGCGCTTTGGACCTTATAATAAATAATGAAAATGGACCGGCTTTTGTCTATAAAAACAATTCAAGAACTATTAATAAAAATAATTATCTCGGTATCTTTTTGAAAGGAAGTGAGAAAAACACTTTTGCCATTGGCAGCGATATAAAATTGTATATAGGCAATCAAATATTAAGTCGTGAAGTTGTACCAAGTCGTGGCTTTCAGTCTTCTGTCGATTACAAACAAATTATAGGATTGGGGAAATCTAAAAAGATTGATTCAATGATAATAATGTGGCCCAACCGGACGTATTCCAAATATCTGAATCCACCAATTGATACCGTATTGGTAATTCAACAACCATCTCATGCAATATTGTATTCCGATACCTCAAAACTTATAACTAACACCATTTTTACACCAGTAAAAAGTAATTTTGAAAAGCACCAGGAAGATGATAATATTGATTTTTATTATGAAAAAAATATTCCTGAAATGCTTTCTAAGGAAGGTCCAAAAGCGGCTGTGGGCGATGTAAACGGCGATGGTTTAGAAGATATTTACATCGGTGGCACAAAAGGACATCCCGGGCAATTATATCTCCAGACTAAATCGGGACAATTTGTAAAAAAGAAAGAACCGGTTTTTGATCAGTATTCTGATTTTGAAGACGAGGCTGTCCTGTTTTTTGATGCGGATAATGATGGCGACCTTGATCTGTATGTAGGGCCGGGAGGCAACAACAACCCACCTTATAGCAGGCAAATGCAAAGCCGGTTATATATAAATGATGGCAAAGGGAATTTCACCATTGATGTAAACGCATTTCCACCAAATGGAATGAATACCGGAGTGGCTATAGCTTACGATTTTAATCATGATGGCTATCCTGATCTTTTTGTAGGTGGTAGAAGCTATCCCAGGGATTATGGTGTATCACCTTCCAGTTACCTCTATATAAATGATGGCCACGGCCATTTTAAGGATATTGCCAAAACAAAAAATCCGGATATCGCAAATATTGGAATGGTAACAGGTGCAGCGTGGGGCAATATCACGGGAGATTCTTCCAAAGAATTAATTATAACAGGCGAATGGATGGCTCCGCGTATTTTCTCATTTAAGGGCGATCATTTTGTTGAGATAAAATCAAATCTGAATAAGCTATCCGGATTATGGCAATCGGTAACTGCCGCAGATGTAAACGGAGATGGTAAAATGGATCTCATTTTCGGGAATATAGGCGAAAATTTTTACCTGCGTCCGGATTCTGCTAATCCTGTAAAATTATGGATCAACGATTTTAATCAAAGCGGAGTCAATGATAAAATTATCACTTATACGATTAAAGGAAGAGACATGCCTGTTTTTCTAAAAAATGATTTACAAAATGAGATTCCTGATCTCAAAAGACAGAATATGAAAAATGCAGATTATGCTGAAAAATCAATTCAGCAATTGTTTCCTCCGGAAGTATTACAAAAATGTACAGTAAAAGAATTTAATTATCCATCTTCAATTGTGGCTATAAACAATGGTAACGGCAACTTTACAATTAAAAAATTACCGGTAATGGCACAGCTCTCATCTGTTAATGCAATTCGTTGTATGGATGTAAATAATGATGGAAAATTGGATTTGGTATTGGGAGGCAATCTTTATACTTTTCTTCCCCAGTTTGAAAGATTGGATGCCAGTTTTGGTGATGTACTTTTAAACGATGGAAAAGGCAGTTTCAAATGGGTTGAACAAAAAAAAACAGGATTAAATGTACAGGGAATGGTAAGAGACATTGCTGAAATACCCGGGAAAAACGGGCCTTATGTATTATTTCTTATTAATAATGAATATCCTGCTTTATACAAATTAAAAGAGAGCATACAAAAATAAACAGATTGCACCCGGACAATTATGATTCAACATACCTTTTTCTCATATTTCATTTCGCGAAAAAATCGTCTATTATGGATGAATTTCATTTTTTGTATTTTTCTGGCATTCGCTTTATCCTCTATTTTCTCAGGCTGCAAATCCAAAAAGCAAATCTCTCCTCCTGTTTTTGTATTAATGAATGATACACAAACAGGTTTGCACTTCGATAATAAGCTAACGCCAACACAGCAACTAAATATTTTTAAATACTTATATTTTTATGACGGTGCCGGAATTGGAGCCGGAGATTTTAATAATGATGGTAAAATAGATTTATTTTTTGCATCTAACCAGGGGCCAAATAAATTATACCTGAACCAGGGAAATTTGAAATTTAAAGATGTAACAGCAGAAGCCAGGATTCCTGAAGATAGTGGATGGTCAACAGGAGTTTCCGTGGTTGATATTAATAATGATGGTTTGCTCGACATTTATATTTGCAGGGTAGGCCATTATCTGAATTTGCATAGCCACAATCAATTATTGATATGCCAGGGAATAGATAAAAATGGAGTCCCTTATTATAAAGACGAAGCCAAACAATACGGTTTGGATTTTTCAGGTTTCAGCACACAGGCTGTTTTTTTCGATTATGATGGAGATGGAGATCTTGACATGTATTTATTGAATCATACTGTTCACCAGAATGGAACTTTCGGCCTGAGAGATACGTTATTGAAAACTAAAAGCCCCTATTCGGGCGATCGTCTTTATCGAAATAATGGGAATAACACATTTACAGATGTTACAACTCAGTCAGGAATCCACAGCTCAGTTTTGGGATACGGATTGGGTGTTTGTGTTTCGGATATTAATCTGGACGGATGGCCGGATATATATGTAGGAAACGATTTCCACGAAAATGATTATCTCTATATCAATCAGCATAACGGAACTTTTAAAGATGATATAAATAATGAAATGATGCACACAAGCCAGTTTACCATGGGTGTGGATATAGCAGACCTGAATAATGA
>DASSHD010000748.1:0-5149 GCA_035693085.1 Hanamia sp.
TCAATATTTAATCTGTCAACTCCTGCATCTGCTACTTTCTCAATACCTTTTTGTGTAAGTGTATCATTGCGAATGGAAATTGTAAATGAAAAATCATTGCCTTCCCATTGCCTGGCGCTGCAATATTCCAGATGTTCTGTGTATTCGTTATTTTTAAGAGAATAACTGCCCCCACCAGAGCTATAGCTGGCAGAAGAATCTTTTCCTTTATTGAGATCATGGCTTAAAAAAGCAAAATGTGTGTCGTTAATTATTTTTATAAATGAGATATTTTTTGTGTACCAGGTAATGGTGGTGTCTCCTTTTTCGATAAGAGTGCCTGAAATTAATTTCCAGGTTCCAATAATAGGTAAAGGCTTTTCAGCTAAAGATTCTTTTTTTGTTTTTATTCCCCAGGATATAAGTATCGTTCCGGAAATAATTATTAAACCGATTTTAATTTTCATTTGATTTCATTTCATTTTTTTTATAAAAATAATTTTTAAAGATATGGAGGTTTAATTCACAGATAAAAGTTTAAAAATAATGCCTGCTGCGTTTCTCGATGCATTACCTCCCTCAGAAAGTAATTTTTTTAATTGTGAATAATCTTCCTTCATCTTTTTACTTTTTTCAGGATCAGATAATATTTTTTTTAGTTCAGAAGTGATTTTTTCAGGAGTAAGATCGTTTTGAATTAATTCTTTTACTACTTCCTTGTTCATAATTAAATTAACTAAACAAATAAATTTTAATTTCACCAGTCTCTTTGCGATCTGGTAAGAAATATTACTTGCTTTGTAACAAACAATTTCAGGAACACCGAATAAAGCGGTTTCCAGAGTAGCGGTCCCTGAAGTCACCAAAGCCGCTTCTGACTTCATTAACAGAGAATATGTTTCGTTAGTAATCAGCTTTACGTTTGCATGATCTTTTATAAATCCTTCATAGAAATTATTTTCAATCGAAGGCGCTTTGGCCACAATAAATGTATAATCCGGGAAATTTTTGGATGCTTCAAGCATTACAGGAAGTTTGGTATTTATTTCCTGTTTGCGGCTACCAGGCAATAAAGCAATTGTATTTTGAGAAACTTGTATTTCAGGATGGTTTTTCTTAAAGTTGTCAATTACTTCCACTAACGGATGACCAACATATTCTACTTCATAATTCCATTTTCTGTAAAACTCTTTTTCAAAAGGAAGTATCACGATCATTTTATCAATGGATCTTTTTATATTTTTTACCCTGCTTTCTTTCCATGCCCAAACTTGCGGTGATATATAAAATACAGTTTTGAAATCCTTTTCCTTAGCCCACTTTGCGATTCGCAAATTGAAGCCCGGGTAATCTATAAAAATAATTACATCGGGATTAAAAGAAGAAATGTCGTTTTTACAAAATTGAATATTTTTTAAAATAGCAGGAAGATTTTTTATTACTTCAGCAAATCCCATAAAAGCCAGTTCTTTATAATGCTTCACCAGAGTAGCTCCTGTGGCCTGCATTTTATCACCGCCCCAGCAACGGATATTGGCATCTGTATCCAGTTGCTGAAGTTCTTTTATCAGGTTACTTCCATGTAGATCACCGGAGGCTTCGCCGGCTATTATGTAATATTTCATGCCTTTGCAATGTACGATGCAAATTGAAAAAAGGAAAGGTTTGATTCTTTGATAGTATCAGGAATAGATTTTTGAACGTTTATCTGGTTTTTTATAATTTTCCCTATACTGCGGGAAAACGTATCAAAATAAAAATCCGTCGTTTTTCTTTGTTTACTATATCCCCTCCAAAAACTGCGAATGAATATAATCTACCACAGCAGTCAGGCTTTGTGTTTCCTCAAAAACTTTTATTTGCCTGTCGGCGCCTGTGCCGCCTTCCAGGATGTGATGTACATTTCCTATTGTATTTTTAATACCCAATGGCCCTGCTACATCATCAATAAAATCAAGTAATTCATAAATGAGCACCCGGGTATTCACTTCGGTTTCTTTTCCAAAGTCAATCATGCTGCCTTCAATACCATAGCGGCTTGCACGCCATTTATTTTCGTTGATGAGTGCCCGTTGATAAATTATAAAATTGAGATTTTGTGTACGCAATTTCCAAAGTTTAGCACAAATTCCCTGGAAAAGCGCGGCGATAGTTATGGTTTCCTGAACGGTCATCGGCACATCGCAAATACGAAATTCTACAGTATTAAAAAAAGGATGTACTCTCAGATCCCACCAGATCTTTTTTGCGTTGTCTATGCAATTGGTCTTTACAAGTAGCTTTACATAATTTTCATAGCTTTCTATACTATCAAAAAAATCCGGAATCCCTGTTCGTGGGAATTTGTCAAAAATTTTTGAACGGTAAGATTTATAACCTGTAAGTCTTCCTTCCCAAAAAGGCGAATTGGTGCTCAATGCATACACATGTGGTAAAAAATACCTTGCAGTATTGGCAATGTGTATGGCCATTTCGCGACTTTCCATTCCTATGTGTACATGCAATCCAAAAATTAAATTGCTTCTTGCTGCTTCTTGTAATTCTTTTACTATATCGTTATATCGTGCATGTTCTGTAATCAATTGACTTTGCCATTGACTGAACGGATGCGTACCTGCTGCACCAACATAAAGTCCAAGTTCGCCTGCAATACCACTTATAGTTTTTCGTAAGGTAGCCACATCTACAAATGCTTCATCAATATTCTGACAAATATCAGTGCCTACTTCCACTACTGCCTGGTGCATTTCGGCTTTTACTTTATCTTTAATTATTTTTTCTCCCTCCTGAACAATTTTTTGTTCATGGCTTTTCAACTCCCGTGTTTCTGGGTCAATCGTCATATATTCTTCTTCTATTCCAATGGTAAAATGTTTATAAGAAATGGAAGCCATAGATTAAGGGTTAATTTGTTGAATAGAAATATAGATTATTTATTGGTTTACTGCTTTGGCATTCAGCTTTGAGCCTTGAACGTTCAACCTTGAACATTGAATATTGAATATTGAATATTGATTATTGAATATTATTTATTTGTTTTCAGCATTTTCACATTTTCTAATTTTCACATTTTCACATTAGTTCCTTTCTCTCCACGCTTCGCTTTACATATTCCCCCCAGGTTAAATTATCTTTTCCATCCAGATGAGCTTGCGCTTTTTTGATAGCAAAATTAGCAGCAGCTTCCACTACCCAATCAAAATTTTCCTGGCCGACACTTGTAACTTCTGCATCGGGTGCAGGATTGCAAAAGTCAATGGCATAAGGTACTCCATCACGTATAGCCAACTCAACCGTATTAAAATCATACCCCAGGTATTTGCAAATTCTTATTACAATATCCTTCATTATCTGCAACCTGGTTTCATCAGGTTTAAAATCAGCAACATAACGAAGATGATGTGGATTGCGCGGTTCATAAGGCATGATTCGTACCTCTTCTCCTCCGATGCAGTAACAACGGTAATATTCATCAAAAATAATTTCTTCCTGCAGCATCATGATCAGTTCTCCGGTTTCGCCATGCTTTGTAAAAAAATCATCCACACCTGTAACTTTGTAAACACTCTTCCAACCCCCGCCGGCATGTGGTTTCATGTAGGCAGGAAAACCAATGTAATTAAAAATACTTTCCCAATCTAAAGGATAAGCAAGATTAGAAAATGATTGATCGCTCGTATCTGTTGGCAAACTGCTGGATGGGATTATTACCGTTTTGGGAACAGGAACATCAATTTTTGTCATCAGGCAATTATTGAAAAATTTTTCATCTGCGCTCCACCAAAAAGGATTATTTATAACTGCGGTTCCGCAAAGCGCTGCATTTTTTAAATAGGCGCGATAGAACGGAACGTCCTGCGAAATACGATCAATTATTACTGCGTAGCCGCTATCTTCTCCCTGCAAAACTTTATCAATATGTACCGGCTCTGCAATAATGCCATCCACATTTTTCTGATTAACTCTTTCAATAAATGCATCGGGAAAACTTCTTTCCTTCCCGAACAGGATGCCGATTTTTTTCATAATTTATTTTTTTTGAATTAAAAGAAAAGAGTTATAGTCAATTCATGTCTAAATGTATTTTATGATTTTCAATATAGCAAAATTAATTTCAGCAACACGCGGATTTATAAATTTTTGGGGTTTATTCATAGAAAAATATAGGCATAAAAAAACCGGCGAATGCCGGCTAAGAAAGTGGTGGAATATTTTAATTACACTGGTACTGAAAACTATAATTATAAGTATCAGTTCCATCATTTTCTGTTAAAGAAGTTATTTTACCATCTGTATCATAAGTATAAGTTACATTAGTAACATCCGTGCCATTAGTAATTGACTTTAGTATATTTTTATTTCTGAAAACTTCATATCCCTGGATGAACTGCGACAATGAAAGATAATCGGCCCCCTGGCTCAATTTATCTGTAAAGTAATCAATTTTGGTGGTATCGCCTGTGTCAATAACTGAAACTAAGTTACCGCCAGACCATTGAAAAGTACTTATATCAGAGCTTCCTCCATTTGATGAGGTGTAAGTAAGCTTGATAACCTGGGTGCCATTATATTCATAAGCTTCATTATCCCAGTCTGTTCCGTCAGCACTATATTCAGTTCTTACATTTGTAGCAAGACCATCTCCGTTTTTAGTTATTATGGCTTTCGTATCAAATTGACCTGAATTCATTGTAGTTTCTGTAATAGTATTTCCGCTATAAACATAAGAGGTTATGCCGGTTCCTGAAGTAATAGTGCTTACGGTTCCATCATTATTGTAGGCTATACTTACTGCATTGGCGCCACTTACTGCAATGGTAGTTATTTTGCAGGAAGATTGTGGCGGTTGTGTTGGTTTGGAATCTTTTTTGCAACCCGTAAAAAGTGCTATACATATTAATGCAACAGAAAGATTAGTGAAAAGTTTCATTGGTTTCATTTTAAGTTTTTTTGGGGAATGATTTAAACGTGATAACAGTCATGTTATTGTAAAATATACCACAATACTACATTTTTTACATGAAAAGTGAATTTATCCTCAATATCGCAAGCTACTTGATAAAATAAGCCTCAGTTCCGCACATAGTGTGGAAAAGAGGCTCATGGTAATTTCACCCAAATGAGTGAAATTACCGTTACAAAATTAGAAGTATGCAAGTTCAAGTAAAAA
>DASSHD010000749.1:0-3811 GCA_035693085.1 Hanamia sp.
GTAAAGTTCACCCTGCCATTACTTTCAAAGTTATTCACATTTATGAGAGTTATTAACACCCCCTAAGAACCCCCATATAATAATAGTATTAATATGATTAAATAAATAGTTTTTACTTCAATTCAATCCAAAGGTTTACTGAACTGCAACACTTGATACATTTATCTCTTTATATTTTTAGTACCCTACACAAGTGGATGCTTATGCTAAAGAAAGTTTATTTGTAAATCCTATATGAGATCAATTTATTTTGTGTCAGAGATTTATCGGTAAGCAATATGCGCCAGATAGTCCTGCCATCCCAACTGTGTTTTAATCCCTGGTCTTCGGGAGTGGCAAGTTTCATTTTTTCTTTATTGATGCCCCACAAAGCAGGATTATAATCTAAATAAACTTTGCTTTGATAGGGCATGTAGAAAATTATTTTTCCGGGAGTAGTAATATCTGTATTGCAAACAGTCATAAATGTTTGGGTGAGGCCGGTAAGTTTCTTGCTCATTTTATATTTGTCATTCACTTCAATAATTCCTTTGGCTTTATCTAATTTTACTATCCTTACCCAACTGCCGACACCGGAGGATTCAGGATAGGCTTTTGAGATATTCATAACCAGTTGAGAAGTGTTTTTATTTTTTGTATAACTAACATCTGTAGCCGCAAATCGAATACCGGCACCTTGTTCCATTCCGTTAATGGTTGGCAAGTTGTGATAAGCAGATGTATTGAACCAAAGTTGATACCTGTCTTTTGAAAAAGTTCGTGCGGTATATGCACCAGATCCTACGTCAATAATTACAGGATTACCATTGTCATAAACCATAAAATCACCAATATCATTGTGGTTGTGGCTTTCACCATTGGTACCGGCATGAGTAGCCACAAACATTCCGTTATCAGCACGCGATGACATTAATTGTACATCATTATACCAAACATCGCCGGGAGGATTTTCTTTGTAAGGATAATCAGCGCATTGTTTTATAGTCAAAAGATTGTAAAGGCTACGGGTTCTGTGAAAACCTTCAAAACTAATTCCATCTTCTTTATAAGTATGAAAAGCCCAACTGCCCATATTCATCATGTCTTTATCATCTACATCGCTGCCAAAACGGAAAATCAAAAGGCCATCCGGTTCCATTTCAGGATGCGCATCAGCCACATTTATAAAATACTTTCCGGCAATATGCGTGTTGTAAATATAGGTTCCGATTTTTTTAATAAAAGGATCTTTATAAATGTTGAATTTTCCACCTGTGGCATCATACAATAAATTCAATGCATCAAACACACAGCCTCCGGCTGCTGTCCAGTAACCGGGGCCTTCGTCACATCCACCGTCATCACCGAGTCCGTTAATGTATTGATTAATTATTTTGATGGCAATGTTCAATGCCTGCGTTCTTTTCGTTGCATCTTTTTCAATTAATAAGTCGGCGGTTATATAATTAGAGGCAATCCACGGTGCCCAGTTATTAAGCTTGGCATCAGGATTACCGCTACCCATCCAGCCGTATTTGGCTGTGGTCATAGGTTTGAAGATTCTCCTGTTTATCTCATACCGGATGCGTTGCCGGATTAACTTTGAAACTTTATCCAATTCAGGGCCTGTAAAATAATCTGTCCACGCCAACACTGCACCGGTTTCTGCCGTGAAAAGATCAACGATAGGATCTTGTACATCGGGCAATCCTGGTCCTGCTTTTTGAATTCCCAAATGAGCGCTGACGCCCCAAAAACTTTCTTCACAGATTGACCATATTCCGTTTACAATCTGATCAGTAAAACGCCCTTTGCCTTCTACTGATTCGGCCATCACCAGATTCATCAACTGGTTACGTTTCTGAAATGAAATTTTTTCATAATCAGAACGGTTGTTATTTCGCACAAATTCCAGCATCGTCGTTGCGGGGATTCCTACAAATGGTTTATTAATATCCTCATCACCCTTCTTAATTAATTGTTCGATTACTGAATCAGGCAAAATCTTTTTCCAGCCTTCGGGAGTTTGAGGAAAAGGTTTAAAGTTTTCCACGGGAATAAGTGTCTGCGCCAGTTCCTGGTTAGCAAATTCCGGTAACAGATTGCGATGAGTGATTTGGGCATTTGAATTTGAGATTCCCAAACAAACAAAAACAAACAAGTACATACAGAAATGTATCATTAAATTTTTCATAATGGTTTATTTCAGTCTCTTTTTTATATCCAAATTAAATTTTCTTGCGTAATCTTTAGCCACATCATAACCCGCATCCGCATGTCGGATTACTCCAAGTCCGGGATCATTACGTAATACCCTGCTAAGTTTGCCTGCCGCATCATCTGTTCCATCTGCAACAATCACCATTCCTGCATGAATGCTGTACCCCATTCCTACCCCGCCACCATGATGGAAGCTCACCCAGTTGGCACCTGCAGCAGTATTGACCAATGCATTTAAAACAGGCCAATCCGCTACTGCATCACTCCCATCCAGCATGGATTCTGTCTCGCGGTTAGGACTGGCCACAGAACCGGTATCCAAATGATCACGTCCGATTACAATCGGTGCCTTAACTTTTCCTGCCCTTACCAGTTCATTAAAAGCAAGCCCGGCTTTCTCTCTTTCTCCCTGGCCTATCCAGCAAATTCGTGCAGGCAATCCCTGGAAAGCAATCTTTTCACGGGCCATTTTAATCCAGCGGATCATTCCTTCATTTTCGGGAAATAATTTCATCATAACCTCATCGGTTACACGAATATCTTCCGTATCTCCGCTCAGTGCTGCCCAGCGGAAAGGGCCTTTGCCTTCGCAAAAAAGCGGGCGGATATACGCGGGAACAAAACCCGGAAAATCAAATGCATTCTTTAATCCTGCCTCAAAGGCTCTTGCTCTTAAATTATTTCCATAATCAAAAGTGACAGTACCGAGGCTTTGCAATTCAAGCATCAACTCTACATGCTTTTTCATGCTTTGGTAAGAAAGCTCAATATATTTATCGGGGTTACTTTTTCTTAATTCATTCGCTTCTTCCAAAGAAACCATGTGCGGCACATAACCAATAAGAGGGTCGTGAGCAGAAGTCTGGTCAGTTAAAATATCCACTTCAATATTTCTATTAATCAATCTTTGGAGTAGATTTACAGCATTACAATGTACTCCAATGCTCCAGGCCTTACCTTCTTTTTTTGCCTGTAATGCTTTATCAATTGCTTCATCAATATTTTCAATCATCTCGTCTAAATAATTAGTTCCCAGGCGTTTTTCTATTCTCCATTTTTCTACCTCAGCAGCAAGGCATACGCCATTATTCATAGTTATAGACAATGGTTGTGCACCGCCCATGCCTCCAAGACCGGCTGTAACGCTCAAAGTATTTTTTAGTGAATTATTGAAATGTTTTTTTGCAACCGCACCAAAAGTTTCATAAGTTCCCTGCACAATCCCCTGGCTGCCTATATAAATCCATGATCCGGCGGTCATCTGGCCATACATCATCAAACCCTTTTTTTCAAGTTCATCAAAGACTTCCCATGTGGCCCATTTAGGAACTAACTGGGAATTTGAAATTAAAATTCTTGGAGCATTTGTATGTGTTTTCAAAATGGCAACAGGCTTGCCACTTTGGATCAAAAGTGATTCATCATTTTCTAAATCCTTTAATGCTTTAATGATGAGGTCGAGGCTTTCAAAATTTCTTGCTGCTTTTCCTCTTCCTCCATAAACAATTAATTCATCAGGTTTTTCCGCCACATCCGGATTCAGGTTGTTCAATAGCATTCTTAAAGCCGCTTCCTGTATCCATCCTTTGCAGGAGATTTTTGTGCCGGTTGG
>DASSHD010000750.1:0-10561 GCA_035693085.1 Hanamia sp.
AAGTTGTTAGTACTAGCAACTTAATAGCAAGCAACTTTCCCTATCTTTCAACATATAGTGTTAATACAGCACTCCCTTACATTCTTGGCAGTAGTAACACATTGCCTGTTTCCGTTTCACCTGGTGGTTTAATCAGCCCTAATTTTACATGGGAAAAAGTTTATCAATGGAATTTGGGAATGGATATGGCATTATTGAATCAGCGCCTTGAGGCTTCTTTTGATTTATATACAAGATATACAAAAGGCATGTTAGTTTCCGGGCAACCTTTGCCAGCAGTTCTGGGTACAGGAGTTCCTGTATCTAATTCTGCAGATTTAAAAACAAACGGTTATGAAATCTCTTTGAAATGGCAGGATAAAATTGGGAAAGATATTTCCTATTATGCCACTGTCGCATTTTCTGATGCTATTGGAACAATTACAAAATTTAATAACCCCACAAAAGATTTGGGCAATTACTATGTGGGCAGAAAACAAGGAGAAATATGGGGGTATGTCGCAGAGGGATTATTTCAGTCACAGGCTGAAATAACCAAACATGCGGATCAATCTCAACTATTTGGAGGTGCCTGGAATCCCGGTGATGTAATGTATAAGGACCTGAATGGAGATGGTAAAATTACTCCGGGAAATAATACACTTGACTCCAGCGGCGACAGAAAAATAATCGGCAATACTACACCAAGATACCAGTACAGCCTTAGTACAGGTTTAACGTGGAAATCTTTTGACCTTGATATTATGCTACAGGGTGTAGGTAAAATGGATTTTGTACCAGATGGTAGATTTTATGGGATTTCTTCCCAATGGGATGTTCCCATGCAGGCTGCTAATGATTTTTGGTCTTTTGAAAATACCGGTAATTTTTTACCAAGACCCTATATTGATGGTGGTCACGGAAACAGAAATACCAATACACGTTATTTACAAAATGCAGCTTACCTGCGTGTAAAACAGCTAACGATTGGCTACTCTCTTCCCGCCAAATGGACAGAAAAAATAGCTGTTTCACAGTTCCGGCTTTACTTCACGGGGCAGAATATTCTTACCCTAACCAAACTTTCCAAATTATATGATCCTGAAAATCTTAGCCTAATGGGGTACCCTATTACCAAATCATATTCTTTTGGATTAAATATCACTTTTAAATAAAATAACTCTAATTATGAAAAAAATATATATTTTATTTTGCATTGCGACAACCCTTTTTATTTCTTGCAAGAAGGTTTTAGATACGGTGCCGCAAGGGGTTGTTACAGATAAAAATTTCTGGACAACAACTGACAATCTGAAGTTATACGCTAATAATTTTTATACTTCTTTATATGTACCCGATCAGAATGCTGATAACCAAAGCGACAATTGTGTTCCCAATTCTCCTAATACCTGGCTGTATAGTTTAAATACAGTGCCAAATACCGGAGGTGGCTGGAGCGCAAGCAACTGGTCCAATATCAGAAATTGCAACTATTTTTTAAGTCATTATCAAACTGTAACTGGTGTTCCTACCGAAATAAACCAATATGTTGGCGAAATTAAATTTTTCAGAGCAAATGAATATTTTAATAAAATAAAAAAATTTGGTGATGTGCCTTGGATAAATAAAGACCTCAATGTGAACGATACGGCGTTTCTTTATAAGCCAAGAGATCCACAAAAACTGATTATTGACAGCATTATCAGCGATTTGAATTTTGCAGTTGCGAACCTCAAACTTCCCGGTGACCTTGATGTGGGCAGGCTGAATAAATATGCCGCTATGCAAATGCTTGCAAGAGTAGCGCTTTACCAAGGTACATACATGAAGTACAGGAGTATAACAGGTTGGGAATCCTACGTGACACTCGCGGTAAATACCGCTGATTCAATCATGGCAAGTGGAAATTACCAGATTGTAAAACCCGTTGCAGCTTATTTCTTCAAAAAAGGCGATGTAATTGATATTCCTACTAATACGTATGCTTCAATGGATTACCCTTTGTACTACAGGGAACAATTTATTCAGGAAGACCTGACCAAAAATAAAGAGTGTGTTCTTCCTAAAATATATACACTTGGTATATTGACGAGTGGTCTTTCACGCTCAGTATATTACAATGGAGTAAGTGTAAGTAAGGATTTTATTGAGGATTTTCTTTGTACTGACGGCTTGCCGATTGATGTAAGCCCTAATTACAAAGGTGATGATTCAATAATTTTAGAAATGACCAATAGGGATCCAAGATTTAGGAATATGATAGCAAACAGGTATTTGCCTTATTATTTAAATGGAACAATACCTTTATCGCAGTACTATACTATGGTGGGTAAAACGGATCCAACTGGCTATATGTCGGCTAAATTCCGAACACCAATACCTATACAAAACGAGGCAAATCAAACAACTTATGATATGTTTGTTTTTCGATATGCTGAAGTGTTATTAATTTATGCGGAAGCCAAGGCAGAACTAGGAACTATTACCCAAACTGATTTGGATAACTCAATCAATTTACTACGGGCACGCCTTGATGATAATAGTCTCCCTGGTGGTTTGATGGCAAGGTTAACATTAAATCCTGTTGCTGACCCAAATGCTGTTACCATTACTGGCCAGCCCAGATACGGTTACCAGTTATCCCCATTGCTTTACGAGATTCGCAGGGAACGTAGGATAGAACTTGCTTTCGAAGGGTTTCGATGGGATGATATTGTCAGATGGAATGCCGGAAAACTTATTGAGAATCCAAAGACTATCTATGGAATGGTTGCAAGCGATGCAGTACAATCTCAATATAATAATTATTTTGGCTACAATATGTTTCAAGGCATCGGGCTGGTTACTATTACTGACTGGGATGGTAAAACAAAGCAACTTGTCAATCCTTATCCAGGAACACCACTTCGAAAATGGAATGATAAACTGTATCACAGTCCAATTCCATTAGACCAATTATCACTATCCAAAGGGAATATTAAACAAAATACCGGGTGGTAACAGATAGATATAATTTTCAGTTTTTGATTGGTTAATTAAAAACGAATAAGAAGGCAGTATAGTTTTAGAAATATGTTTTTATAGCTTTTTGTTATTTTTTTTCTCATAGATATGCCTGGTTGTGACTTATAATTATATTCTGCAATCAAAGAAAGAAATGATTCATTTTGATCCTTGGTTTAAGGAATTAATTTTCAGGTAAATTTTATTCAAATGAAAAAACTCATTTTAATTCTATCATTATTCATTACTGCGTTTGCAAATGCGCAGAAAAAAAATTATGCGATTATCAAACCAACAGATAAGGAGGCAGATATTATTCGCAAAGCGGCTAATGTAGTTCCATCGCCACGGCAACTACGATGGCAGAAACTAGAACTTACCGCATTCTTTCATTTTGGCGTAAACACTTTTACTAATCGCGAATGGGGAACCGGAAAAGAAGATCCGGCAATTTTTAATCCTTCAAAGTTAGATGCCAATCAATGGGTGAGTGTGGGTAAAGATGCAGGTTTTAAACTGGTAATTCTTACTGCCAAGCATCATGATGGGTTTTGTTTGTGGCCGTCAAAATTTACAGAGCATTCCGTAAAAAAAAGTCCGTGGAAAAACGGGAAAGGAGATGTGGTAAAAGAAGTAGCTGATGCTTGTAAAAAACAGAATATGGGTTTTGGAATTTACCTTTCTCCCTGGGATAGAAACTCGCAATTGTACGGAACTGGAGAGGCTTACAATGATTATTTTGTAAATCAGCTTACTGAATTACTTACTAACTATGGCCGTATAGATGAAGTTTGGTTTGATGGGGCAAATGGCGAAGGGCCAAATGGGAAAAAGCAGGTTTATGATTTTGAAAGATGGTACAAACTTATTCGCAAATTACAACCCGCTGCGGTGATTGCGGTAATGGGCCCTGATGTAAGATGGGTAGGTACTGAAACCGGCTATGGGCGAGAAACAGAATGGAGCGTGGTGCCAGCGGATAATTTGGATCAAAGCGTTATCGCCACCAATTCGCAACAGGGAATTACTTTCAAACCGCAAGGTGATATGACCGGCGATGACCTGGGCAGCCGCGATAAAATCATGCATGCTAAAGGCCTCGTTTGGTACCCTGCCGAAACAGATGTATCTATCAGGCCGGGATGGTTTTATCATCCGGAAGAAGACTATAAAGTAAAATCTCCTGAAAAATTGCTGGATATTTATTTTCATTCAGTAGGAAGAAACAGTGTTTTATTAATGAATATTCCGCCTGATAAAGAAGGTTTGATAAATGAAGCGGACATAAAAAATCTGAAAGAATGGACAAGGTTGCGCGACGATATTTTCAAAATCAATTTGGCCAAAGGCGCAGTAATTACTTCTTCAAACGGTATCAACAAACAAACAATTATTGACGATTCCTATTCTACATATTGGACTACCAAAGGAAAAGACACATCAGCAGTAATTGAATTGAAATTAAAAAACAAAAAAACATTCAATGTGTTGATGCTTCAGGAAAATATTACAGTCGGACAAAGAATAGAAAAATTTGAGTTGCAATATTGGGATAGAAAAGAATGGAAAAAAGCCGCAGAAGGAACGACTGTTGGATACAAAAGATTGCTACAGTTTGAACCGGTGACAACTGATAAAGTAAGATTAAAAATCATTTCATCAAGATTGAATCCTACGATTTCGGAAATGGGATTGTATCTAAATTAGGTCTCGGAAAAGAACATCAGGATTACCTGCTTCAAATCCTGGGTATACGCCTCAATGGAGCGGTTCTGCTTCCTGCAACAATACTTATGACCCTGCCACTAAAACTTTTTATGTGCAGTATGGATATATGGGAGGTACCGGATGGCGGGTAACAGAGGAAATATTAAAGATGAATTAATGAATAAATTAGTTTATTTTTTTCATATAGCAGTTTTTCTTGTTTGACCGAAGCCAGCCTCACAGGCTGGCTTTTTTTAAACTTGAAATAGGATAGTGATACATTTTGTATTTAGGAAATAACTTTATATGGAAAATCAATCTCAGAAATTAAGAATATTGCTCAACAGTAAAGCAACAATCCCGATAGCTATCCGGGACTGGAATTTTGATTTTGATGAGATAAACACATATTGTACGTCAATAGTGTTCTTCTAAAATTTTAAAAGGATTTGAAATAGATACATTTTGAAAGGCGATTGCCATACACAAATATTAATCTGATTTTATAGAAAAATTGAAATGAAGTGTATCGGAAATTTATAGTATTTTGATTAATCATAAAACCTGATATAAAATGAGTGATAACAAATTATTACCGGTTGTATTTATTTGTTTGTATATAGTATGCAGCTTCGGTTTTTATTCAAATTCGCAGGCATCTTCTATTATTGAAAGCATTAAAAATTCA
Organism: Hanamia sp.; assembly: GCA_035693085.1. Classification (GTDB taxonomy): domain Bacteria; phylum Bacteroidota; class Bacteroidia; order Chitinophagales; family Chitinophagaceae; genus Ginsengibacter. Next base: position 5,378 of record DASSHD010000750.1, read on the forward strand.
AAACCTTTGGTGGTTTTGCAAGATGGAAGCGTTTCTTCTGATATAAAAGTAGAGCGTAAATGGAATGGCAATAATTGCCGGATAACTATTACCAATAATGCTACATCTTCATTAAAAATAAAAGAAGTGATTTTGTTTAGCGCTAATAAATTGTTTAAATCCAATACGCCTTTTTATGCAGAAGGTTTTCAGTTACTTTCTCAAACCGGCGGCACTTTAAGCGATCCAAAAGATCTTGGATTTTACACCGACAGGGGCCATTATAAATTACCTGAACCTCCGGGTTACCGGGTAGTGTATAATTTATTAAATCTTAATCCTTCTGCAAACGAACAATACCTGTTGGGCTTCAGTTCTGCCAACCGTTTCGTTGGAAAATTTTATATATCTGCCGACACGGTAAAAGTGGTAATGGACATGGAAAATCTTGAGATGCCTGTAGGAACTTCTTGGAAGCTCGAAGATTTTTTTATGAAAAAAAACAAGGACAGAAATGTTTTGTTTAATGACTTTGCGGTGGCCATTGAAAAAAATCATCCGCGTTTAAAAACACCTTTTCCAACAGGATGGAGTTCATGGGTTGCATTCGGGCCGGGTGTAACAGCAAAAAATGTATATGATAATCTTCATGCAATTAAGAAAGACAATCTTCCATTAAAGTATATCCAGATAGATGATGGTTATCAGGCTAACATGGGTGATTGGCTTACTGTGGGCAAATCGTTTAACGGCGGTATTAAAGATGTTTTATTAAAGATAAAAAAGGAAGGGTTTGAACCTGCTATTTGGGTAGCGCCATTTATTTGCGACACCAATTCAACGGTTTATAAAGAACATAAAGACTGGCTACTGAAAGATAGTTCCGGACAACCTTTACGCAGCGATAAAGTAGGTTTTGGCGGATGGCGGTTAGCGCCCTGGTATGTGCTGGATGGCACCAATCCCGGTGTACAAAAACATTTTGAGCACCTGTTTTCTGTGATGCGCAATGAATGGGGATGCACTTATTTTAAATTAGATGCAAATTATTGGGGCGCAATTCATGGCGCTACTTATTATAAAAGAGGAGCTACCCGCACAGAGGCTTATCGTGATGGTATGAAAGCCATAATAAAAGGTGCGGGTAAAGGCGCATATATACTGGGATGTAATCAGCCTATGTGGCCTTCGCTTGGGTTGGTTATCGGCTCAAGGTCGTCTATGGATGTGGCAATAGATTGGGAAAATATGAGGCATACCGGCGAGGAAAATTTATACCGCAGTTGGCAAAATAATAAGCTATGGTGGAACGACCCTGACTGTTTATTGCTTGCAGGCAACCTTCCTGAAAATGAATACATGTTTCATGCTTCATTATTATATGCAACCGGTGGCGCTATACTAAGTGGCGATGATATATCTTCCCTTCCTGCAAACAGACTGGCTATATTAAAGAAGATTGCTTCTGCAGCAAAAGGTATTACTGCAGAATTTAATTCAGACAGCTTTGATTATGGATGGATAAACAATAATTTAAAAAAACAATTAGTAGTTCTGAATTGGAAAGACACGCTTAAGACATTTCGTATTCCCATAAAACAACCTTGTACACTGGTTAATTTTTTTACCGGAGAAAAGGTTGGCAGCTTTGAAAAAGAAATTGTATTAAAAGATTTTGCAGGGCAAAATGGAATGGTGTACAATATTATAAATAACAGGTGAAAAATTAAATTGTGAATAGATGAATTTTAGCTTTGTTTCAAAGAATCTTGTAGGTAAAAGTGAGGATAGAATGATTCCTTTCGATAGAAAACTATTAACAATAAAAAATACAACATGATGAAACATTGCCTTACAATTTTTCTTTTTTGCAGTTATTATTTCTTTTCTACTGTTGTTTATGGCCAACAAAGTATAGTGCAGCCTCCGCCGGATGCTCCTGCTGTATATACGCTTAACAATAATGAATTACGGATCGAATATAATCATCAGTTGGTCTTTCTTGGTAATGTAATTGATCATGGCAATACCTATTATAAGGACGAGATTAGCGAAGAAAAAAATGGCCTCGTGAACCAGGTCATGAACCTGACTTCTTCTAATGGGAAAGCGATTACATTGGTTGGCTATATATCAGGTAGCGGAGAAGCGATTCCCTGTGAGTCTGATAGAAAGGACGATGGCTTTTATATAGTCAGAAATTCGGTTGGCTTAAGCCATAGCTTACGAAACCGCGCAATATATGACAGACTTAGCGACTGGTTACTTTCGGTGGACTACAGCGCTACCGTTAGGATAGAGCCTGTGGAGCAGTCAGATACAATGACCCGGTTTAAAATAACTATTTCGGGGGATGAAATTGCCCTCCGCTTTAGACCCTTGTTTTATCAGAAGCATCGTGGATTGAGTTATTTCAGACCTTGGGAATACAAGGTATGGCAACAGCCAATAGTAGGATGGTGCTCCTGGTACGCGTATTTTCAAAATATCAATGAGGCAAAAATACATACAGCCGCAGATGTAGTCTCCCAAACGCTGAAACCTTATGGGTTGCAATACCTTCAGATTGATGACGGATACCAACAGGAACCCGTAAATTTTGCTAATTCGTGGCTTATTCCCAATAAAAAATTCCCTCATGGAATGGATTCTCTGGCTAACTACATCCATGAAAAGGGGCTAAAGCCAGGCATCTGGACTTACACCAGTTTTACGGATAAAGATTCCGCTTTTGCCCATAAAGAACTTTTTGTACAGAATGATAATGGGGAGCCGGCTTACGGTCGTTGGGTAGGATATTCGCAGGATGGTTCCAGCCAGGAAGCTATGAACAAGATCGTAAAACCTCTTTATGAAGGATTCAAAAAGATGGGCTGGGATTATTTCAAAGTAGATGCATTGCGCCATCTTCGTTATGAAGGGTATAACAGCCATGCCTCTTATTTTAAGAATAAGCAAATAGACCGGGTAACAGCCTATAGAAATGTTGCCTGGACTATACGCAATGTGATAGGCCGGGATCACTATATGCTAGGCTGTTGGGGCATTCGTCCGGAACTGACTGGTATCATTGATGGATGTAGAATTGGAGATGATGGCTTTAGCTATGCCGGATTGGCCCAGTATAATTCATATAATAATATTGTATGGCGCAATGACCCCGATCACATTGTTTTATCGGATAAGGAAGCCTATCGTTCTTGCATGGTTACATCACTTACGGGAGCTGCATTTCTGCTATCCGACAATCCGGAGCGATACAAGACCAAATGGGTGGAACCTGCTATTCGTTCTATCCCGGTTCTGTTTACACGCCCGGCGCAGGTATTCGATGTAGATCCTTCCCGCTCCATGAACATTGGCCAGGTTGATGCCCAGCTTAGCGGAGCCGGCCCGCGGGTATTTGATGCCAGCCGACATACAATTACGGATCTTTTTTTACTTGAGATTAACAAGCCTTATGAAAACTGGATGTTGCTGGGAAGAACAGGAGAGCAGTACAATTCTATTAATTTCAATGATCTGGGATTAGATACATCGCAACAATACATGGTATTTGAATTCTGGACAAAACATCTAAACGGCATCTTTAAGAACAGTTTTAAACCGGGCAAGATAAGCCCTGCATTCAACTGCCAGCTATTTTGCATCCGCCAATACATGGGCCATCCACAACTCATTGCAACCAATCGCCATATCTCTTGTGGCGCATTGTCAATAAAAGAAATGAAGTGGGAAAACAAAACACTATCGGGAGAAAGCGTATTGATAGCCCATGATTTATACAAGCTTTACATTTATGAACCGGACAATTATGAGCCAGGAAAAATTGAAAGTCCTGGCGCGAAAATAGTTAATGTGGAAAAGCAGGGAAAAACGAGAATCATTACACTGCGGGCAGAGAAATCAAAAACGGTAGATTGGAAAATCAAGTATCTGCCTTAAACTATGATGACTTTTCAACAAGGATGAGATTTTGGAAATGGATTGAAACCAGGATTGTGCGTTTCAACAAACGTTTCTGAACAATGTTCACAAGAGTTAAGCTCAAGATGATAAAAAAAATACGATGAAAAAAATATTACTGTCTGTATTTCTACTAATAGCCATTTTCTGTTTTACTTACGCACAAAATATATTCTTCGGGATCGCTCCCAAGCCCTGGACCCCAGGTTTAGGGAATCATCGTATAGTACTTCAAATAAAGAAACCGGCAGATGCAATAAGATTAAAAATCACCTGGCGGCTCCACGATCAGCAACCGGATAAAAAGCGGTTCCTGATTATTAATGCTGCTAATGGCGATACCATACGAAATGTTTTTAGGGTTTCAGTAAATAATGAACAATGCGATATCGTATTCGGGCCGGTAGCAAACAAAGGAATTTATTACTTTTATTATCTTCCTTATAAGCCGGATCCGGACGCAGGCTATTATCGCTATGGATATTTATCTCCCGAACTTCCGGATATTAATTGGGTTACAAAGAATCATTTATCAGAAAAAAATATTTTGTCTGAGCTTCCACTTGCTACCTCCACAGCAATGCAGGCGCGTACCGGCTTCGATTCTTTTTATCCAATGGAAATCATTCCTACGGCCACTGAAAAGAAAAATTTCCTGTTGAAGAATACGGATAATTATCTTCTCTTTCCTCAGGATAGGAAATACCCAATCCGCATGAAAGACAATATACCGTTAATGTGGTTAAAAGGCCATCAGAAAGAATTTAAAGGAGTAGCTGCAAAAAATGAATATTTTACTTTTCAGATAGGGTTGTATGCAGTAAGATCAGATGCCGATAGTGTTCAGGTTAGTTTTTCAGATATGAAAGGCGCCAGTCAGACGATTCCTTCATCTGCTTTCACCTGTTTTAATACCGGCGGAATAAATTCTTTTGGTAAACATTTTACAAAACGTGTGGACGTTGCTGAAGGCAATGTGCAGGCTTTATGGATGGGCGTGGATATTCCGGCAAATGCTGCTCCCGGCATATATAAAGGCGCTGTATTAATTTCAACTTTAGGAACAAAGGCTAAAAGAATTCCTTTGCAGATAACCGTGACCGGAAAATACCTTGCTGACCGTGGTGATAGTGAATCGTGGAGGTATTCGCGCCTCCGGTGGCTTAACTCAACTATAGGTATTTCTGACAAACCAACTGAGCCGTTTACAAACATAAATTCTAATGGAAGCAATGATTT
>DASSHD010000751.1:0-2730 GCA_035693085.1 Hanamia sp.
TTAAAAAATGACTTCAGAAATTTACCAGATAAAATTACCACAGTTTGAAGGCCCTTTCGATCTGCTTTTATTTTTTATTGAAAGGGACGAACTTGATATTTATAATATTCCTATTACTAAAATCACTAATGATTTTCTGGGTTATATCCATGCGAGTGAATCGCTCAATATTGAACTAAGCAGTGAATTTATTTTATTCATAAGTACATTAATGCGCATTAAAGCAAAAATGCTTTTACCACGTAAAGAGCTTGATCAGCAGGGAAATGAAATAGACCCGCGCCAGGAATTGATTGATAAGATTCTTGAGTATAAAAGATTTAAAGAAGCCTCATTAAAAATGAGCGAGATGGAAGCATTGAGAATGTTAATGGTAAAACGCGGAAATATACATCATGAACTTTCGATGGTAGGTGAGGAAGCAAGCGAGGGCACTGAAATTCAAACGGTAACCTTGTTTAAATTAATGAAAGCCTTTGAAAAAGTAGCCCAACGGTTGCATGATAAAAAAAATCGTCCGGTTCATACTGTTATCAGCTACAACTATACAATGGAGGGCACCCGAAAATATATGCTCGACCTCATAAAATCTGAACACTCATTATCATTTGAAAAAGTGTTTGATATATGTGATGACCGGATCCATGCCATATTTCTCTTTCTGAATATACTGGAGCTTATTCAACTAAAATATATGACCATCATAACAGGAAACGGAATCAACAATTTTATCATTGAATACAATGAAAATAGAATAGAAGAAGAAATTCCTTCAGAAGAAAACCTGGTATTTCCTATCCAGGAGACTATTTTATTTCCTAATGAAAATTAATTGACAGAAAATAATTCTGTAAATATTTTTCTACCGTCAGTATTGCCAAGAATAGCGCTGCAGGCTCTTTCAGGGTGTGGCATCATACCAAAAACATTTCTTTCTTTATTTACAATTCCTGCAATACTGTTTAAAGAGCCATTCGGAGAATGATCTATATGAACCTCTCCCTTTTCATTACAATAACGGTAAATGACTTGTTTATTTTTTTCTATGTCTTCAAGTTCTTTCTCTTTTACAAAATATCTCCCTTCGCCATGTGCCACAGGTATTTTATAAACCGGCGATTGATGATTTTCTTTGTTGGTTAAAAAAATATTTTTACAGGCAAATTGCCTGTGCGCATTTTGCAATAAAACACCGGGCAAAAGGCCGCTTTCACAAAGAATTTGAAAGCCATTACATACACCAAAAACTTTGCCGCCTTTGTTGGCAAATTCAATCACACTTTGCATCATCGGGCTAAACCTTGCGATGGCGCCGCACCTGAGATAATCGCCAAAGCTAAATCCACCGGGAAGTACAATACAATCAGAAGTGCTGAACATGGAGAGATCTTTATCTTTATGCCATAAAGTAATCACTTCCTGATTTAAATCATTTTGTAATGCATGGATCATATCTCTGTCGCAATTAGAACCGGGAAAAATCACAACGCCGAATTTCATTTTTATATTTTTATTTATTTGCAAAGATAACCATACCGCAATTTATTTTTGGAAATACTCCATATATAATACAAGCCCAACTACACCCCAATGCAAGATCGCCGGTATCCATTTTATTCGTGGAAAATAAAATGCACAGGCTATGTACGCAGATATAGGAACCGCTACCAGCAACCAATACGTAGTTTCAATAACATTATTAATAAACGGAACCGCAAAAGCAATTATTAAATACAAAAACATTAGTTGCCAGCTTTTTCTTACCTGTAATACTTGCTTTGAAGAAATATTCTGTACAAAGAATCCTCCGATTATAGTTAATATGATAATTACTGAAATAGATAAAAGCTCCGGTTTTATTGTATGATACACGGGGTATGAAAAACCAAAACCAGTCAAATGAAAAGAATATAAATTGTTGTTTAAAAAAAGGAATGCTGCCAAAAAGTACCAGGGGGTAAGCACTCCCACTATATTGATAAACCATTCTGCAGCCTTAGGCGGTCGTGTAATGATCAATGAAAGGATGACGAGTAAGATGAAAGCAAAAGATGGCAGGTATAAAAAAGAACAAATTCCAATAGCGATACCTATATTATATAATGTTGATTTTGGATGTTGATTATTGTTATTCAGGCTACTCATTTTGGACCATATCCAGATCAAAATGGAATTCAATATCAAAGGCGCACTTAATTGATTCCATTCGATGAAAAAAGAGGTAATCAGCAAATAGGTCATTGCCGGTAAATAATTGGGCTTCTGCATAAGCCTTCGGTTGACAATCAATCGATTGAAACTGATAGCCTGGGTAAAAAGTAATAAATAAGTTATTATAAAATAGCCCGAAGGAAAGCTATCTAAAAAAGGTTTAACAGCTTTTAAAATATCATTAAAAAGAAACCCATTCGACTTTTGAACCTGGGGAACCTGAGAATGACTGAGCCATCCAAACTTCAATAGTATGCCATATACGAAAAGCAGGAAAGTATTAAGTGGATTATTGGTCCGGAATATTCCTGTCACAATTGAATATTAGTTGAGAAACAAAAATAAAAAATTAAAATTACTTACCATAGAACTTCCTAAATACAGTTCAATACTTAGGGAAATTCAATCTTTGCAAAACAAATATAATTCCGATAAGTGCATGGTATAATAACTTGTGTGGCACTTACCTGCTTTCCATACCTGGCCATAAATTGATAACCTCTGTCGAGGTTTCTTAAC
>DASSHD010000752.1:0-2232 GCA_035693085.1 Hanamia sp.
GGCTGAAATCAATTGTGTTTTTTGTAAGTGATGACATAAAGGATTGATTATTTTTATTAAGATGCAAATGTACAAATATCAGAATAGAATACTAAGTTAATCCATAACTTTAGAATAAGTTTGCATAAAATAGCCTTTTAAAAGAATAAATACTACTTTTTATATGAAATCTATATTGTCAAAAGAAGAATTACCTATATCAGATTATGTGCCTGATAAAAGAGATCTGGTCATTTTAAAATTGCTGCAGGAAAATGCAAGAATAACGGTTAAAGAAATTTCTGAAAAAGTTCATCTGAGCACTACGCCGGTGCATGAGCGTATCAAGAGAATGGAAGAAACCGGAATCATAAAACAATATGCCACATTGGTTGATAACGCAAAAGTGAAAAAAGGTTTGACGGTGATCTGCTATGTTTCTTTAAAACAACATGGGAAAAATGCCGGCGCTAAGTTTATCAAAGCAATTAACATGATGAATGAAGTGATCGAATGTTTCAGCATTTCGGGAGAATTTGATTTTATGTTGAAAGTAGTTTGCGAAGATATGAATGCCTATTATGATTTTCATGTGAATAAATTAAGTGAAATAGAAAATGTAGGCCATGTTCAAAGTATTTTTGTGATGGGAATTATAAAACAAACGCACCAGGTGGTGTGGGAGGAATGAATTGTTTAATTGTTATATTTTTTTTGGGTTATTGGTTAATAAGAAATCTGTGTTAATTGCTGATTTACTGCCAGCGGCTCGATGCGACCCGAATTGAACAAAACCTTTTAACAGTATCAAATTAGAAATATGAAAAATTTATTTGTTTACTATTAAAATTGTATTTAAAAAGTTCATTTTCTTTTTATCATCTGCAACTCACTAAAAAATGACTCTAAAAGATATTGCCAATCTTCGCCTCATTTCACAGCAAATAACTAATTCAAAATTCAAATCTCCCAAAGAAATAGTAGGCTGGATGGGCGCGATACAGGCACAGGATTTTAATATGGCTAAATGGGCGATCGGGTTGCGATCAAATAAAGCCACTGAAAACGATATAGATGCTGCGATCAATGCCGGTGAAATTATCCGCACGCATGTTTTGAGGCCGACCTGGCATTTTGTTTCTGCGGATGATATTTATTGGATGCTTGATTTATCAGCGCCCGGAATAAGATCTTCAATGAATGGAAGAAACAGACAATTGGAGTTAACGGATAAAATCTTTAAAAAAAGTTTTAAAATAATGGAAAAGGTGTTGAAGGATGAAAATCATTTAACACGAAAAGAATTAGTAAGTGAAATAAATAAGGCAAAAATTGCTACCGATGATAATAGGGCTTCACATATTTTGATGAACGCAGAATTGGAAGGAATCATCTGCAGTGGAAAGATGAAAGGAAAGCAAACTACCTACGCTTTGCTCAATGAACGAATTCAACCCCCAAAATCATTAAAGAAAGAAGAAGCTTTAGGCAAACTTGTGAAAAAATATTTTGAAAGTCACGGCCCTGCTACTTTGCATGATTTTGTGTGGTGGTCGGGCTTGTCGGTTACTGAAGCAAAATCTGCAATGGAAACTATAAAGAATAATTTTATTTCTGAAAAGATAAATTCGCAGGAATACTGGTTTCCCAATTCATTTTCTATTCCAAAAAAATATGCAAGATCTCTTTATTTAATACCCGCTTTTGATGAATTCCTGATAAGTTATAAAGACAGGACTGCAGCGATAGTCAGGGAACATCATGGAAAAGCATTTTCAAATAATGGAATTTTCTGGCCAACTATTGTTGTCAACGGGCAGGTTAAGGGACTATGGAAACGTGAAATAAAAAAAGACACGTTAATTATAGAAACTAATTTTTTTGACCCCAAAAGTAAAGTGTTAAGGAATGATTTGAAAAAGGAGGCGGACAGGTTTGGTAGTTTTTTAAATCACAAAATTAAAATGATTTCAAAATAATACAAGTGGATTTTTTGTAGTTATTTCAATACTGTATCTTTAAAAAATAAACAAGTAAAAATTATGCGTTACATCACTGCTATTATCATTGGGCTTGCATTTATTATCGGCTTATTTATTATTGGAAGAGCATATCAATCAAGATCAAAAGCTCTCGAAACCATTAAGGTCACTGGCTCCGCTGATAAAGATTTTGTAAGCGATCTGATTGTTTGGAAGGGTTCCTATTCCAGGAAATCTATGGATTTAAAAAGCGCTTACGCTCAATTGAAAG
>DASSHD010000753.1:0-13482 GCA_035693085.1 Hanamia sp.
TGAAATCCGTATATGCCTGCTGTTAATGATGCCCAACCATCAAGAATCATCTTAATATTTTTCGGGTTATCTGCTTTTTATAACCTGGCGTTTGGGTTATCTTCAATTCAAATTAAATAAATTGCAGGATTGTTTTGCCGTTGGCCGGACGGTTAAATAGAATTTAAAACTTTAAGATGATACATTATAATGGCAATATTATTTTCAGAAACAAAATTGCTTTTTGGATAGGCTTTTTGGCTGTATCAATTGGAGTGGCTCTTCAGCTTCCCATGTATATTAATGCCCGTGATATGGGGTACCGATTGGTGGGTATGCCCATGAGTACATCAATGAATATAGGGATGATATTAGTAGTGTTAGGCCTGTTTGTAACACTTTTCAGTCTTATTCCACCTCGTACAAATAATGATAACGAAGGTTATCATCTGAAAATTCAGGCTCTGGATGACGCCCCTTTAAATCTGACTCATGTGGGATTGCTGTTTGTTATGGCCCTTGCCATTACTCTTGATGTAATGAAACCAACTATACTTTCGTTTGTCGTCCCAGGAGTGGCTATGGAATACGGACTTAAATCACCTTTGAATCCCAATGCCAATATTCCGGTTGCATTGCTTCCTTTATCCGGAATAACAGGAACTGTGTTAGGCTCTTTTCTATGGGGATGGCTGGGAGACAAGATTGGCCGAAAATCTTCTATACTTATGGCCGGCATTACATTTATTGCTACCAGTTCGTGTGGTTCCATGCCTTCATTCTGGATGAACTGCGTGATGTGTCTTATTATGGGATGGGGCGTTGGAGGAATGTTGCCTGTTATCTTTACTCTTATGTCAGAAAGTATTCCGGCAAGACACCGTGGATGGATGATGGTTCTTATTGGCGGCGATATAGCAGGAGCTTATATAATATCCAGCGCTTTGGCTTCCTGGCTTGTACCTCACTACACCTGGCGTATCCTTTGGCTGATTGGTTTCCCCACAGGTTTTATACTCATCCTTTTAAATCGCTGGATTCCTGAATCACCGCGATACCTGCTAAGCCAGGGCCGGATCAAGGAAGCACAAGATGTAATGAAGCGGTTTGGTGCGGTTGCTATAAAAGAAAAAGTTATACCGGCTGTTAATGAAATGAAGATAAAAGATCAATTTCGACAACTATTGCGTCCGCCTTTTATAGGCATTACTTCTACTTTAGGGATACTGGCACTTGGCGCCGGTTTTGTTGAATTCGGATTTGAACTTTGGATACCATCTAATCTGCAACATCTTGGTTTCTCACAGGGAGCGTCTTTTGAATTGTTGCGAAACGCAGCTCTTATCGGCTTTCCTCTTAATTTTTTAGTGGCTTGGATGTATGGATTCTGGAGTAGTAAAAAAACGATCATCCTGTTAACCCTGCTTACGGCTGCATCCATGCTGGGTTTTATATTTGCTGGAGACTCAATTATTCGACATCACTTGTTGCTGTACATTTTACTAATCGTTCCTATCTGGGGAATCAGTTCCGTAATATCTCTTCTTTCAGCTTATGCAGCGGAGATTTATCCTACCAGAGTGCGTTCGCGCGGAAGTGGCCTGGTCGCGGGATTTACCAAATTTGGCGGCGTGCTCATCATATCGCTTGTGGTTGTAGCGGTAGCGCCTCCATCCATTACCGCGACAGCATTAATTGGCGCTGCTCCACTTATACTCGCCGCTATTGCAATATTTTTCTTTGGTGTTGAAACCCGAAAACGTCGTTTGGAAGAAATCACTGATGAACAACTTGGAGAGGTTGATGTGCAGGTTATCTGATATGGACAGCGGATAGGAACCATTGAAATATTCAAATAACATAGATGGATACACGGATATAAAAAAGATTGGAAATCACATTTCAGGTGACTAAGTATTCCCTCCAAAAAAGAGATATATGCAAAATAAAAGAACTACTTTAGTTGACGAATTTTTGCTTTCCCTCTCTTTATTCAGTTTCTTAACAATTAAAAATAAATTCCATGAAATTTATGTTGACCTGGCGTCTTCACACAGAAAAAAGGATTGACGCACTCAAGGGATTTTCTAAAATGACCGCTGCCGATGACAAAGCAGATATGGGGAAAAATATCAAGTTAATTGGTCGTTGGCACGATATTGCAGAAGGCACAGGTGTTGCCATTTTTGAGTCTGATGACCCCATGGCTATGGCTAACTGGGCGCTTAACTGGACTTCAGTTCTCGATTGTAAAGTTACTCCGGTTCTTGACGATGAAGAGGTAAGAAAAGTGGGCAAATCGAGGAAATAAATTATACCCTCATTTATTTTACTTTGAGTCTTACTTCGTCTTAATAATTGGTATAATGTCGTAACAGAAAATTGTATTGAAGAATGATTCTTCAATATGGGTGATGTTATGCTTTAAAGATAGTTGCACCCGGGAGGGGCCATCTTTTTTGTACAGAAATTTTCTTTTCTTCCCAACTCTTCTTCTAAAATTCGTGGCTCACGAATTATTCTCCAGAATAAGAAAAGGAAAAAACCGTGACACGGATTAAGATTATTAATTTTATAATAAAGCAATTTTTCACCCAAAATTCGTGTCTCATGAATTATTTTCCAGGATTTGAATAACAAAAAATCCGTGAGACACGGGTTAAGGATACGATTTTACAGTAAAGCAACTTTTAACACGGATTTCTAATTGCAGTAAATCAAAGTTTATTTATCACAGCAATAGAAACTTTTGGAAAGTTTAATTAAGAACCAACAAACGAGGAACATATTATCCAACTTTCCAAAAGTTAGTTACAATTTATCCCAGCAATAAAAACTTTTGGAAAGTTTAATTAAGAATCAACAAACGAGGAACATATTATCCAACTTTCCAAAAGTTAGTTACAATTTATCCCGGAAATAAAAACTTTTGGAAAGTTTAATTAAGAATCAACATACGAGAAACATGCTATCCAACTTTCCAAAAGTTAGTTGCAATAAATAATTACATTAGCAAATGAATTTTAATTTTTATAGGCATAGAAATTTTCTCTTCTCTACAATCTTTCTGCTTTTTTATAATGTCAATTGTTTTTCCCAGCAATTGATACCATTTAATAATAAAAATATTTCTTATGAAGGAAGAATTCTTTATACAACTGACGCTGCAGAGCTGATGTGGCCGGGCACTTCTGTTACTATCAATTTTAAAGGAACCGGTATTTCAGGAATATTTAAAGATCAGGATACTTCTAATTATTACAATGTGATTATTGATAAAGACAGCATTTATAAAATCCAATTTGATACTTTAAAGAAAACAGTTTTTCTTGCAGAAGGGCTTCCTTATGGAAAACATTCTTTGCAATTATTCAAGCGTACAGAATGGGATAAGGGTAAAACATGGTTTTATGGTTTTGCAGAAAATTCAAAAACTAAACTTTTAAAGCCGGATAAACTTCCTAAAAGAAAAATTGAATTCTTCGGAAATTCCATTACCTGCGGCTATGCCATTTATGATTCCGCAAAAGATTTTCCTTACGGATATTATGAAAATAATTATGATGCTTATGCCGCAATTACAGCGAGGCATTTTAATGCGCAATATCATTGCACCGCCAAAAGCGGAATCGGTATCATGGTAAGTTGGTTCCCGCTTATTATGCCTGAAATGTACAACAGGCTTGATCCAACAGACTCTGCAAGCAAATGGGATTTTTCAAAATACACACCCGATCTTGTTGTGATCAATTTATTACAAAACGATTCGTGGATAGTAACGATGCCTGATAATGAACAATTCAAAAAAAGATTTGGGAGCAAACCACCGGATGAATTTCAGATTGTGGAAGCTTACAAAAACTTTGTGCAAACGATAAGATCCACTTATCCAAAAGCGCCAATAATCTGCATGTTGGGTAATATGGATATTACTAAAAAAGGTTCGCCGTGGCCGGGTTATGTTCAAAAAGCAGTTACTGAATTACACGACAAAAGGATATTTACCTATTTCGCTCCTTATAAAAATACTTACGGCCATCCTAAAGTAAAAGAGCAAATAATATTAGCGAATGGCTTGATAAAATTTATTGATCAACACATAAAATGGTAGAGGAATATTCCATCTGTTTTCCTTTTTCGTCTGAACTAAGATTTTTAGGATTATTTGATTTTAGGATTGCAATCCAATCATCCTTGAACCTGCCCGTGAATCATAATAGTTCATGCGGATTCTAAATAAGCCTGAACATCCATTTGCGGACTCAACATTTTTGTAAACATAGTACACCAATATTCAGCTTTGGCTTTTAGAAAGGCAAATTCTTTTTTGGAATTAATGCTTCCATTGCTGAAGATAATGGAAGCCGGTTGAGTATGGTTATTAAAGTCAAATTGGAGTTCTAAAGTGGAAGGTTGGTTTGTGACACTAAACTTTTTTAAATTACTACTGTTTATCGAACCTGATTTGGTTACTAATTGGCAATCATGAACCTCATCAAGAGATATGATAGAAGAATAGTATCCATCACTCTTTTTTTCAAGTACCATTATTTTTTTATGTATCCCATCAATCCCAATTACTTTATTTTGAAGTATTTCCTGGCTGCAGAATGTAAGATTGTTGGCAGCTCCTTCCAGGTTCAGCTTTCTTACAAGATTTTCTATTCTCCTTTTAGATGTTGAGGTAAAAAATGGTATTAAAACATAAAAAAGAGAAACAACTGCAAGCAGGATAAGGACAGTGGGAATAGGAGTCATATTGGATAATTATTTTTTCAAGAAAATTATTTCTCAGATTAGCTAAAATATTACAACGAATTATTTTAAAAATAATTGTCCGAAAGGATGCTATTCCTTAAATTTTTTGTAAACCCCAATGCTAAGGCAGGATAAATCAAAACCAATCTGTATATAAAAAATTGGTTGCTTATTAATACACAACCTAAACCGGAACTCAACTTACATCAGATGAATAACCGCACCCAATGCATCAAGCCCTATGGATTGGCAAACGCCAAACTTTTGCTGTTCATTCATTTTTTCTATTTCCCATCTAAAAATATTATCGGCAATTCCCCATTGCGCTTTGAATTGCTGTATGTAAAGTTTATCGTTTTCAGGATTTGTAAATTCGGGTTGAAACTGGTTATTTGATTTATCACGTGTTTGCCAAATTGCATTTGCCGTTGCCTGAATACTTTTTTGAAAATTAAACCCCGCACTTTCATCATCAAGTGTTCCGAGGTAGCGCATCATGATACCACGGCCTGCCAGGTAATCATTGCCAAACTCAGGTCCGAAGTTGGAGATGAAAGGCGCTTCACGAATAATATTATCTTTATCACTAACTAAAGCGGTCTTTATTCCTTTTCTTAGTAAAGCTATATAATGGCTGATTCTCTTCTCAAAATCATCCTCATTAAAATCCGCTTCTTTTTTATTTTTTGTCCATGCAGCCAGGTTGCTTTTTATAGCCAGCATATCGTTAAGAGCCGCTAATAACATTCCCTGGTCTCCCGTCCACAACCATCCTTTTTCCCAGGTAGGATGCACAGTTATCGCATAATCAGAACCTTCAAAAAAAGCTGTTGGGCGCTCCTGTACCAGCGCTCCGCCTGAAGTAGTTTTCTTCAGGTATTCATATTGTCTCAATTGAAACCAGCTATCAAACCATACCCATTGCCGGTAAGCCATTTCTAAATATTTTTCGTTACCGGCTATATTTTCTGCAAGCATTAAACGATATATCCTGGCAGACAACAAAAAAAATAAAACATTCGTTACCGTATTTTTTACCCCTTTATCTTTCCCGTTAGCATCTCCGTTTCTACAACCATGCGGTACCGGCTTTGCTGTTGTTGAAAAATCATAAGCATGGTCTTTTTCCTGCTGCCAACATAAATCAGTAGAAAGTCGCAGGTACTTGTCAGCTAAATCTTTATTACCCGAACGCAGCAAATGTTTTCTCGCATTTAGGCCCATCAATCCCCACCATCCAAAATCATCTGCCCATAAGCCGCCCGGATCGAAGCTTTTAAAAAAAGTAAAATTTTCTTCAAGCATCTTATCTACCTTTTGTTGTATTGATTTTATTTCCGTAACATCAGGCCATTTGTGCATCAGCGCATCTGTAAAAGTGAGGCAGGCGTCAAAAGTGTTTCCCCGTTTCCAGAAATCATTAAAGTTCCAAACTTCAGCAAACCTGTTGAAAGCCTTTACGCATTGTATTTTAAGCTCCTTATCATATTGTGGAGCTTTAGCCGGACTAATATTGTCAAGCTTTTTTACAACTGGGAACAGCATGACATAGCTGCCGGTTAGTTGTATAAATTTTTTTCTGTTCATATTTTTATTGTATAAGAATTCTTTAGATATTCCAGGAAATTAATTTTCTCGTAAAATAAAACAAATAACACAAAAATTGGAATTACAGTAAACCCACTTTTAATCTGAATTCTTAATTTTTATTTAAGCATGACTTAAAGGTGAAATGTTTCTGCAAATAAGAGATCAATATTTATTCAAATAAAATATTATTATTCCTACCTTTAAAAAATCTTTTACAGGCATTAAATTTGAATTTGTTTTGAAAAAAATTAAAAATACATTTTATGGAAAATTCAAAAAAATCTGAATTCCGGGAAGGCTCGCTGGCAAAAAAAATTGAAACCGAAACAGCTAAAATCCCTTCAGATGTTTTTTTATGGGCAGCTGTTGGTTCGATGGCTGTTTCCATGTCGCTCCAGGTTGCAGGCAAAAAAAATAAAAGTTTATTTTTCGGCCAATGGGCTGCATCTTTTTTACTTTTTGGAATTTATAATAAATTGGTAAAACAGCTCGGCCATGATAAGTACAGCCAGTATTGATAATTAGTTATATAATGCTATACAATTACCTGAAAGTGTCCTTGTCAAAAATGTTCCTTTGATCAATGCGTTGCTGGGCTGTTTGTATGGGATTATCAGTCAGGATAAAAAAGCATTGGAAGCACTTCAGAAACTTAAGGAGTTGAGCAATGAACAATATGGAGGGCTTATAAACCAGGATTGATTTACCTTGGAATGGAAAACATGATGAAGTCTTTAAATGGCTCAACATATTTATAAAGCAACATGATGGTACATTGCTGTTCCTGAAACAAAATTCAGGTATTGCCCGGATTAAAAAAGAGGAGAGAATGGACGAGATTATTGCAAAGATGGGATTGCGGAATTGACGGAAGTGCATTGTTTTTGATACGGTTGAAAAATTAATTATTAATATACTTACATTATGCCAGGCAAACCGAAGCCCGTATTTAACAAACGAATTTTCTGGGACGTGGTATTCGAAAACATTGACTATGATGCCAAAGCTAATTTTGTGATCGAACGTGTTTTTGAACGTGGTGATGTGGACGATATTCGTAATTGCCGCCGGTATTACGGCGATGAAAAAGTTACGGAAGCGTTGCTGAATGCAAAATTTTTACCGGAGGTCACTATGTATTTAGCCAGTGCAGTAATTAACAGGCCTTTAAAAGATTTCAGATGCTACACATTAAGACAGTTGAACCCCACACTTTTTCCATATTAAATCAATTAATGGACATTCCCGAATTGCAGGATTTTTTTTAGTTGGCGGCACGGCACAATCACTTTATTATGGCCACCGGAAATCCGTGGGCCTGGATTTATTTTCAAATAAACCGTTTGAGAACATTCTCATCATTGATAGCCTGAAAGCGAAGATCCGATAAGTTTAAAAAAGCAAATATGGGATAAAGTGAAGAAATTTATTAATGCAAAAGTCAGGGAGTATTTAAAATAAACATTATTAAGGCCAATTAGGCCTCAAACCCGTCAGCTCGCAGCCATTATGTTTACTGATATTGCAGGATATACTCATTAATGAGTAATGATGAGAAAAAAGATTTTGTTGTTCACAACAAAATTGCAGTAAACAAACTTTCAAGCTAAATTCTTATTTTTATTTGAGTGTAACGGAAAGGATTAGACTGAAATTAGAAGTGTATTAAACAGACCTACCTACCGGAAGGCAGGCTCTTAATCTGAATTCGTATTCTTTATTTCTAATCGAAGTAAACAAACATTTATACTGGATTCTTATAATTTTACTTAACTAAACACCCGCCCCAATTGTGTTTGGCTTTTCCGCAATTGAAACCGAACTTACTGGTTTCTGTCTCCTCATATCAATATATTTAGCTACCGGACCAACGAGGAAGAGCGCATAGAAAGGCGCGTAAATAAAACTGTCAAGACGTAAAACAAATTCCACAAGTGCAACAAGAATGGCAACAATTATCCTGCCCTTTTTTGTGGATACTGATGTAGGGGGATCTGTCATCATGAAGAATATAAAAAGCTGGTACATAGGACCAGTCAAAGGTGATACCTCCGCAAGAAATGTATCGCCTACAATAAGGCTTCGCACATAAGCCAGGATCAGAAAGCTTATTACATAAGTGAGTGTAACATGAAGCCTCTTTGCCTGGAAAACAATTACCAGTCCCAATATCCAAATTACAGCCAGCCCTAAAAAATTACTTCCCCATTGAATGCTCAATCCTGCCACATCTAATGGAGCCATAAACAACATCCATGAAACGCCAAAATTAGAAGGATTCCATAAATGCCTCCCTTTATACCTCAATACATATTTCGACATGATCGAAAGTACCGCTGTAATTACATAAGGCCAGATCATGGTTGAGCGTATTAAAATACCAACACTTATTCCACTGATATAGGCGCTGGAAAGATTTTTCCATCTTCCCAATAGAAATCTTGCTAATATAATTTCAGTAACAATAGCCGCACCTACTGATGCCACAAGGCTTTGATAGTTTTCCAACATGCCAAAACTTAACTGCCCAATGATTAGCAGCAATGTGATAAATGCGGGGGGAACGTATTGAAAATAACCTTTTGTACTTTTAGAAAGCCATGGCATATTCAGGATGATTTAAAGTCTTGATAATATAATTATTTGATTGTAAAATAATGTCAATTACGATTTTGATACGAAATTTCCTTTTTAAAACAGTAAGCAAAGTTTTTTGCATAATTCCTGATTTTGACTTTGTAAACAGCTTAATTTTTTTCTTTGCTTTCCTTAATAATATGGAGTTTATCAATTTGTGGATTAGCGATATCAGTTACTTCTCCCGATGGCCAGTAAATAAGAATCTTATTTACTTTGGTACTTTTGCCCAGTCCGAAATGAAGCCTGTGCGAGTTTTGTGATGCAAACCCCAATCCGGCAGTTACTGTCTGAGTTTGTTTGCCACCATCCCACTCTACTATCACTTTCGCTCCTATAGCATCTGCATTACTAAGTGTTCCCTGCAAATCAAGTTCGATCCAATGATTATTATTTCCAGAATCATTTTTATAAATAAGGGGGATATTGTTTTGATTGGCAACTATCACATCCAGGACCCCGGTATTCCATAAATCTGCCATGGCAACAGCCCGGCTATCGTAAGTAGCATAAGGGCAAACTTCGTTGGATACATCTTCAAATGTCCCATTGCCCTGGTTTAGCCATATTTTGTTTTGCTCGTAACCTGACTGGCTTTTACCTTTCATATCCGGCCAGTTTGCGGCATCTTCGATAATGGAACTATTGCCTCCTGTAACTTTTGAATAATCATACCAATAAGAAGTGTTCTTTTTAGCCGAAATAAATCCATTGGCTACATACAGGTCTGTAAACCCATCGTTATTCAAATCTCCAAACTGAGAGCCATAGCTCCATCCGGCATTATTAATACCCGCTATCTGGGCTAAATTTACAAACTTTGGATAGGAGCTATTTGTTTGTCCGCTTTCGGGTTTCCAATAATTATTATCCTGAATTAAAATCCCGTTTTCAGTAATTGTTGTGTTATAGATGCCAAGCAACCCACTGTTATCTATATCTCCAAAAGATACGCTCATTCCGCTTTTGGGAATATTCCCGATTCCGGATTGTCTTCCTATTTCTGTAAATCTTTTCCCTTTTTCATTGATGTATAATTCATTTACATTATAGTCGTTTGCAATAAATAAATCAGGGTAACCATCTCCGTTAAAATCGGCGGAAGCGGCTGCCAATGTCCACTTTGTAGAAGTTAATCCGTATTGATCCGTTACATCTTTAAATTTCCCATTCCCCATGTTTTCCAGAAGATAATTTCTCCCGCCATTATTGGCGTATCTAAAACTTTCGGGCATTATTTTAGTTGTAGTAAGATTATCCAGATCATATTTTTCACTGAAATATCCTCCAATAAAAAGATCAAGCAAACCATCCTTATTAAAATCGAACCAGATAGCACTATTAGCGTTGACCCAGTCAGGCAGGCCGCTTCCTGCGGTTACATTTACAAATTTTTTGCCATCAATATTATGAAATAACTCAGGCTTTCCCCATTTATATACAAGCAAATCCTTGTAACCGTCATTATCATAATCGCCCCAGACAGCGCCCATTGAAGCGCCGGTTCCTTTTTCGTTCAGGTCGGCTACCCCCATTTCTGAAGCTACATCTTCAAATTTGCCATTATGCATATTGCGATAAAGTGCATTGAGGCTTCCTGTTTTGCTATCGGTAAAATAAATATCATCCCACCCGTCATTATCAAAATCAACAATAGAAACCGAAGCGCCCATTGACGCTATTTGAGGTGCTATGTTTTTCAACTTAGTATCCAGGTCGGGAGAGGAATGTTTGAAATTGATATCAGCTTCTTTATCATCAGGCTCTAAGTAAAAACCATACTTTTTTAAAGAAAGTTCTTTTTGTTTGGCCAAATCTCTTTCTTCAAATTTTTTTTGCCTGGATGGTAGTGCGGTACCTATCAACAAAGCAACAAAAATTATGATAGTTATTATTTGGGCTAATTTTTTTTGCCAGATCATGAGTGCAATCTCCTATATAAATTTAAACACGGATTTTTAAATAAATCAGGTAAACTATTACCTTATTGCAAGATAAAAAATAAATCGGCTTTGCAGGCAAATTAATAGTAGGTATCGTCTGGCAAATACAGATGATTTGGAGATAAAATAATTTTATTTTGGAGTATATAATAATTTTATCACACTTGACTTTTTTAACATGCCGCTCCTATGGAATTTACAGTAATTTTCTGTTTCCAATGAATTTTCTTTTACGATGGCGGCTTATACATTATTAACAAAACGGATTATCGAAACGTCAAAATATTAATTAGCGGCTTTTTACCTTAGCCAAAAGATAAAGCTTAATTTTACCTTTTAAACGTATCATTTAACGGTTGCGAAACCCAAAAATGTTTCATTGATGCATGTACAAAAAAGTTTCCTTCAAATCCTTCTTATTTGCATATTCACAATTTTTCTGGCGGGAAGTTGTAATCAAAAATCAAAAAAGAATAGTGAAAACAATAGTGAAAAAACAAGTAACGATCCTAAAGGACTTGCCCTGTTATATCTTTCCGAAAACCGTCTTGATGAAGCTGTGGCGGCGTTTCAGCAGGCTATAAAAATGAATCCGGAAGATAGCTCTACCTACATCGGCCTTACCCGCCTTTATCTTTTGCAAAAAAATTATGATGCTGCAGAAAATCTGTGTAAGGAAGGATTAAAAATAAAACCGGGGAATATAGACTTAAAGTTACTGTTAGCTGAAATATACGGCCTGAAAAATGATAAAGAAAACGCTACAAAAGAATTAAAGGAAATAATTGAAAAAGATCCCAAAAATGTAACCGCTTATTATCTGCTTGATTCTATCAGTTCAAATCAGAACTCACGAAAATACTATTTGCTTAAAGTGTTAAGCCTGGCCCCTGCCAATATTGTTCCACGCCTTCAATTAGCAGAACTTTTTGCGAGCGAAAGTAAAACTGATTCTTCCTTGTTCTATCTGCAAAGCGTAAAAAAAATTGCACCCGGGTTTTCAGATGCGGCTGAAACTTCTTATCAGAAAGCTTCATCGTTATTAGCTGCAAATAAACCAACCCAGGCATTACCTTACATTAAGCAATTTCACAGCCTGATGGAAATAACTCCTGAATATGCAACCGGAAGCGATGAAATTAAAGTTCCTAAGATGGTTGCCGGGTATTTTACTATGGACACCAACATACCAGCTTCATCATTTGGTACCACCCAATCATCCAATACAGGTGAAAATAATTCGTTTAGCGCACCATTAAAGTTTACAGATGTTTCTGGAATACCCGGACACTCGATTGGAAATAATGTGAAAGCTGAAAATGCCGTAATAGCTGTAGCTGATTACGATGCACAGGGGAATATGTATTTGTATTCAAGTTACGTAACGCCGGGCGCCACTTCTTCTCAATCTTTTTTGTCAGCCATCCAGATGGGAGCTTTCAAAGAGTGTAAAGTTACGGGGGGAATTGAACACAAAGGGAAGGACACGTATGCCGCCTTTGCTGATTATGACAACGACGGATACCAGGATCTTTTTATAGCTACTTCCAACGGAATTCTCGTTTACAAAAATAATGGGGACGGCACCTTTTCCAGGGTAACCGGAGATATTGGTTTGCATAACGTATCCAATGCAACTAAAATATTATTTGCAGATTTTGACCAGGATGGTGATCTTGATATGTATGTGGCTCAAAAAAATGGCAACAAATTTTTCCGTAATAACGGCGATGGGACTTTTACTGAAAATGCAGCCGCTATGGGCCTTGTCGGCGATAAGCAAGGTACAATAGATATGGATTTCGGCGATTGGGATAATGACGGCGACCTGGATATAGTTGGTATAAGAAATGATGGCAAAGTTGAATTATTCAATAATAACCGCCATTCTAATTTTAAGGATATCAGCGCTTCAGTTGGGTTACAAAATCCAGAATATGCAGGCACAGCAGTTGCCTTTGGAGATTACAACAATGATGGAATGTTGGATATTTTTATTGCGGGTGGCCCCGATGGAAAATGTACATTGCTAAAAAATGATAACGGCCATCAGTTCATACCCGATACCAAGGCATCTGATCAAATAAGTAATTCACTTAAAGGCATAAAAGTTTATGAAGTTGCCTTTCTCGATTATGATAATGACGGTCATAAAGATATTCTGGTTGCCGGTGTTAATCAGGATAATACCAAAAGAGGAATACGGTTGTTCCATAATAATGGTTCAAAAGGATTTAGTGATGTCAGCAACCTCTTGCCCGAAGGTGTGATGCAGGCATACCATTTCGGAGTTGCAGATTATAATTTTGATGGGGACAGAGACATTTTTTTCGCCGGGCCTAATGGTATTCGTTTAGCAAGAAATGATGGTGGCAATTACAACAATTTTATTCAGGTTCAACTTACAGGGCTTTCATTTGGCAACAGTAAAAACAACAGGTTGGGAATTGGAGCGCAGGTAGAACTAAAAGCCGGCGACTTATATCAAATGAAAACAGTTAAAGGGCCTCTTGTTGAGTTCGGAGTGGGCAAAAGAACCAAGCTTGATGTTTTGCGTATTATATGGCCAAATGGA
>DASSHD010000754.1:0-2669 GCA_035693085.1 Hanamia sp.
ATATTACCTATCATTATTCACGGAGATTCCGCTCTTGCCGGACAAGGCATCGTTTACGAAGTGCTTCAGATGAGTGGCTTGCAAGGCTTCCTTACGGGAGGCACTCTTCATTTTGTAATTAATAATCAAATTGGTTTTACAACAGATTTCGAGGATGCACGTACCTCTGATTATTGTACTTCTTTAGCTTCTACCATCAATGCACCTGTATTTCATGTGAATGGGGATGATGTGGAGGCAGTCGTAAAAGTTTCACAAATCGCCATAATGTTCCGGCAGGAATTTAATTCTGATATTTTCATAGATATGGTATGCTACCGCCGTCATGGACATAATGAAGGCGATGATCCTAAATTTACTCAACCAGGCTTGTATGCGCTTATTGATAAGCAACCCAATCCACGGGAGGTATATGTAGAATGGCTCAAATTACATGGCGAAGAAGGCGCAGCCAAAGTTGCTAAAGAAATGGAACAAAAATATTGGAGCGACCTTCAGGAACGGCTTGACGAATTAAAACAAAATCCTTTACCATATAGCTATCAAAAACCTGAACAATGGTGGCAAAGCCTGAGAAAAGCCACTCCTGCTGATTTTATCAGTTCACCTGTAACAGCCATCCCCAAAGCGGAGGTTGAAAAATTATTCCACTCTATCATGAAGTGGCCTGATGATTTTACTCCTCTTAGAAAAATAAAAAAAATACTCCAGGATAAAATTACCTTATACGAAAATGAGCAAAAATTTGACTGGGCCACCGGCGAATTATTGGCTTATGCAAGTATTCTGGCTGAAGGCAAAGATGTGCGTATGAGCGGACAGGATGTAAGACGCGGCACCTTCAGTCACAGGCATGCCGTTTTAAGAGATGAAAAGACTGACAAATATTATAATCGTTTGAGTAATATTTCTGACAAACAGGGAAAAATGAGAATATGGGATTCCCTTTTGAGCGAATTGGCCGTACTTGGTTTTGAATATGGCTATGCCATGGCCAATCCAAATAACTTAGTTATTTGGGAAGCCCAGTTTGGAGATTTTGCAAATGGCTGTCAGACATTAATAGACGAATTCATTTCCAGCGCTGAACAGAAGTGGAACAGAATGAATGGGCTTACAATTCTGCTTCCACACGGTTATGAAGGCCAGGGGCCTGACCATAGCAGCGGGAGAATAGAACGGTTTTTGCAGATGTGTGCCGAATTAAATTTGGTTGTTACCAATGTTACTACTGCTGCCAATTTTTTCCATTGTCTCAGAAGGCAACTGGCATGGCCGTTCAGAAAACCATTGATCAACTTTTCTCCCAAAGCTAATCTTCGCCACACCGGAAGTTACAGTAAAATAGAAGAGTTTACTTCGGGTGGTTTCAGAGAAGTAATTGATGATGAAAGCGCCACTGACAGCGCTTCTATTACAAAGGTTCTTTTATGTTCAGGTAAAATATATTTTGACCTGCATGAAAAAAGAGAAAAAGATAACAGGAAAGATATTGCCATCATCAGGCTGGAACAATTTTATCCATTCCCTAAACAACAGGTAGAATCTCTTTATAAAAAGTATAGCAAAGCTATCTGGTTTTGGGTACAGGAAGAGCCACTGAATATGGGGGCTGCTACCTTCTTAAGAATGAATCTGACTACTGTTAATTTTGGAATCATCAGCAGACAGGCAAGTGCCGCCACCTCTACAGGATATTCAAAAGTACATTCCCAGGAGCAATCAGAAATTTTAAGTACTGCTTTTTCTATTTAAAAGAATTTGGAATTGCAGGTATTTGTTCGTTTACTGCTTCAATAGCAATTTCAGATCAAAGATATATGGGAACGTCACTATAAGTCAGTTTTATGGCTTTTTCTTTTTACTTTTTAAGAGTTGTGCTGCTTTATTTAACCTATCCTGTTTTATTTTTTCAGCCTCGGCTAATTGAACCAAAAAATACATTTCTATTTTTTTTTGAATATCCTTTTTTGCATCTTCCCATTTATAATCAATTATCATTTCCGGATTAGTAGATGCATCTGCATAATCTATTGCCGTTAATGATTCAATTACAAATTTGTGACTTATGAAAGGTATTTAATCCTAAATGCTGATAACAACTCTTTAAATTTATACTCCTTTAACAAAACTGCAATATCAATAAAATCCTTTTTTTCTTTTCTAATTGTTATCGCTTCCATTTTCATAGCGGCAATTTCTCTTTTTCGGCAAGCCGTAAAGAATCTATTTCAATTGCTGGATAAATGAAAGGAATGTGCCAGGTAAAAAAATCTACTTTCACTCCATCTATCAATGACACAAAACCTTCTTTATTTTCCCAATCAAGAACAAATTTTTCAAAGTTTTTCTGTAAAAGATATTTTAAAAGATTAATATCAAATTTTTTTTCGCAAAAAAATCAATATCTACTGACCTTCTATGGCCAAACCTGCAATGCAAGAGCTGTTCCTCCAACAAGCCTGAATTCATCGAGC
Source organism: Hanamia sp. (assembly GCA_035693085.1). Taxonomy (GTDB): domain Bacteria; phylum Bacteroidota; class Bacteroidia; order Chitinophagales; family Chitinophagaceae; genus Ginsengibacter. The sequence goes on from DASSHD010000754.1 coordinate 2,478, forward strand.
TCCGAAAAAGCCATCAACCTTTTCAGTATAGTTAGGAGATTGGGTGAAACTGTTTTGTAGTAGAGCATTTAAAATCAGCATAGGGTATATGAAATAATTTAGAGGCAAAAACAATCGTTATTTCTTTTAAATAAGGTGCGGAAGTTAAAGCAGCGATCACTTTCGCTTTTCCATAATAGGCAACTACTTCAA
>DASSHD010000755.1:0-10127 GCA_035693085.1 Hanamia sp.
TGATTCTGTAAATCAAATCTTTTCTAAAACGGCTTTCATTTGCTAACTCTGTAAGAGGCAGGTTGGTGGCGCATATCAGCCGGATGTCAATGTCAACAGGAATATTACTTCCCAACCGCGTTACCTGCCGGTTTTGTAATACACTTAATAATTTTGATTGTTGTTGTAAAGAGATATTACCAATTTCATCTAAAAATAAAGTACCGCCATTTGCTGTTTCAAACCGCCCTTCCCTATCCTCGCCCGCACCGGTAAATGCCCCTTTTTTATGACCAAATAATTCGCTTTCGAAAAGTGATTCTGTCAAGGCGCCTACATCCACTTTTATAAAAGGCTTTTTGGACCGAAAAGAATTTTGATGAATGGCTTTAGCAATCAAATCTTTGCCGGTTCCGTTTTCGCCAAGGATAAGAATATTTGCATCAGTCGGCGCTATTTTTTCTATCTTAAAAAAAATATCTTTTATCACTTCTGAATTGCCGATCAATTCTTTGCCGATAACAGATGTTTCTCCGGGACTCTCCGGAGCTTTACCTTTTGCCTTTAAAGTATTTTTTACAGTTTCAAGCAGTTTCTCATTATGCCAGGGTTTTACCATAAAATCGGTAGCACTTTCTTTGAGCGAACGAACTGCCAGATCTATGTCGCCATAAGCCGTAATCATTATTACATCGGCATTTGAGCCAAACTCCCGAATCTTGTTTAACCAGAATATTCCTTCATTACCGGTATTGATAGAACTGTTGAAATTCATATCAAGCAATATCAAATCAAAATGTTGCTTTGATAAAAGAGAACGGATGTTCTCTGGATTTTTTTCAGTAACCACTTCCTTTACTTCTGTTTTTAATAACAGTCTTACGGCAGTTAAGATATCAATGTCGTCATCAATGATTAATATGGTTGCGTTTTTTACATTCATTTAGCCACGAATTACACGAATTTACGCGAATAAAAAAAGAAAATATTTTGCCACGAATTTTCACGAATTAAAAAGAAAAAAATTGTCACGGAATAGAAAAATTCTTACGGATAAAAAAATATTCAGTCACAGACTACACGAATTTACATAAACAAAAAACAAAATATTCAACCACAGAATACAGGCCTGCGTGACTGCGTCATGCATACAGGAATTCACACACATAGTAATCTGCATTATTTGTTTGTTTACTATCCGTGGCTATCCTAACTTTCTCTTTTACCTTCCAGCAATAAATGCAGCGCATTATCAAAATTACCGGCGGCAGTCACTTCTCCTGAATTGACAAAGAAAATTTCATCTGCGTTTTCAATTGTATTTAAACGGTGGGCTATGATCACTTTGGTAGTGGCTTCCGGTAATTTATTCAAAATATCTTCTAATAATTTTTCAGTGATGGTATCAATATTAGCAGTAGCTTCATCTAAAATCAGCAATTCAGGTTTGCGCAAAACGGCTCTGACAAAAGCAATCAGCTGTTTTTCTCCCAGGCTCATAGAATCGCCACCGGAAACAATTTTAGTGTCTAATCCATCTTCAAACCTGCTTATTAGATTTTCCAAACCTTCTTTTTTAAGCATCTGCTTCAATTGCTCATTGTCAAAAAGTTTGTAAGCTTCATTACCATATAAAATATTATCGCGCACAGTACCATTGAATAGGAATGGTTCCTGCAAAATGAATCCGATTTTCTTACTCAATTCTGCGGGGGTATAGCTTCGCAGATCATTCCCGTTCAGAAATATTTCACCTTCGGTAGGGTCGTATAACCTGGAAAACAAAGAAGCAGTGGTGGTTTTACCGCCGCCTGTGGGTCCTACAAAAGCGTAAGCCCTTCCCTGCTCCAAGGTAAAATTAATATCGTGCAATATTTCTTTTCCGCCAGGATATTTAAAAGAAACATTTTTAAAAGATAACAAGGGAGCATTAGCAATAGGAGCAGATTCACTTTCCTTTTTTTGTGGCATATCAGATTCTAAATTTAAAATAACCGAAATCCTGTCCCACGCTGCCATCGCGGTTTGAAAGCTTGCCCATAAAGCAGCAAGCTGTCTAAGCGGCTGATAAAAATATTGAACATAAGCTATAAAACTGATCAATAAACCAATGGAAAAATTTCCTATAGAAATTAAGTAAATTCCAAATGCAAGGACGATGAGTTGCGCAATATTAGAAAACAATGTAAACACGGGAACAAAAACACCATTTACCAAACCCGCTCCCACAGAGGCTTTGTAGTTAATAACATTTGCCGAGTTAAATCTATTTCTGAAATAATCACGTCGGTTAAAAGCAACAATCGTTTTAAAATTGCCGAGGCTTTCCTGTATCTCTGCGCTTAATCCGCCCGTACTTTTCAGGCTCGCTGCGTTTCGTTTTTTTACAATTGGCGAAATAATTCCTACAAATATTAAGATGAAAACTGCTGGCGCCAAACCTGCCAATCCAAGTTCGACATGAATCACTAAAAGAAATATAGCAGCGCCAAGCATCATGAAAATACTATCTACAAATTGCAAAAGCGACTGTGAAAAAAACTGGTTTACTTTGTCGGTGTCGTTGTTGATCCTTGATATTAAATCTCCTGCTTTATTTTGATTAAAGAAAGCGACCGGCAGGCTTTGGATTTTATTAAAAACAGCGTTGCGAAGGCTATACAACATCCTCTGGCCGATACTTCCCATTATTTTTGTTTGTAGGTAATCCGTAGCTGCAGAGATAAGATAAAGGCCTAATAAAATTCCGGAAAACATCAGTAATCCGCGATAGATTTTTGTTTGTATGTAATGATCAATCGTATAGCCGATTAAATAAGGCGTTAGCATGGCTATACCTGAGTTAAGCGCCATTACTATAAACGCGATAATCAGATTCCTCTTTTCTTCCTTCATAAAGAGAAACATTTTTTTTAATGCCGCCTTTGTGGAAGTTTTTTGTTCTATGTTTAGATTGTAATCCATTTTTCTAAAATAAAAGCTTCATTTATTACAAAAAATTATGCTACCGTCAAATCTGTAGTGCTTTTTTGCGACTGATATATCTGTACATATTCAGGTGAATTTTGCATAAGAAATTCATGTTTGCCTTTGGCAATTAACTCTCCTTCCATCAGCACAATTATCTGATCATAATCTTTTATAGGATCAATTTTTTGTGTTACAGAAACCAGCGTAATACCCGGATAATTTTCTTTTACATTCTGCGATATTTTTTCTTCAGTTAATGTATCTACTCTTGCTGTAAAATCATCAAGCAATAAAATCTTTGGATTAATAGCTAATGCGCGGGCCAGCATAATGCGCTGTTTTTGTCCGCCCGAAAGACTGCTGCCTCGTTCTGAAACAATCGCTTCCAACCCTTGCGGAAGTGTCTTAATAAAATCTTTCAATTCAGATGTTTCAATTGCTTTTTGTAACGCTTCTTCTGTTACGTCAGCATTAAATGCAATATTTTCACGAAGGGTTAAATTGAAAATAATACTATCCTGAAAAACCAATCCAATTTGTTGCAAAAGAGCGTCAGTATTGTAATCGGTAATATTGATATCATCATAATAGATAACTCCTTCATTTGGTTTTATCAAAGTCGTTAACAGGTAAAGTATTTGAGTTTTTCCCGCTGCAGTAGGCCCTATGATAGCGGTTCTCGTTCCTCCTTCAATTGTAAATGAAATATTTTTTAAGGCGGGATTTTCTCCATAATAAACACTTACATTTTCCAGATTAATATTTCCCGTTAATTGTTTGTTTACTGTTCCTTTGTCAACAAAATCAGGTGATACAAGCGTATTATGAATTCGCTGATAAGAGGCCGAAGCACGGGCAATGACATTACTCATAAAACCGATCATGATGATCGGGAAAATAAGAATTGCGATATAACTGTTGAAGGCGGCAAATTCACCCAAGGTCATGCTGGTGTTAATTACAAAATGACCGCCAATAGCCAGTACAGCAAGCCGTGCAAGATTGGAAGTCATTACTATGATGGGAATCAACGTAGCAAATAAACGAAGAATGGATAAGCCCAGGTTTTTAGCTTCAGCACTCGCGTCCATAAATTTATTGTATTCTGTAAATTGCGCGTTCAATACTCTTATCAGCGCTGCGCCGAGGATACTTTCATTGATCACTTTATTCAGCCAGTCTATTACTTCCTGTGTTTTTCTGAATAAAGTTTTTACTTTTTTGAAGATGATAAAAAAGGTAAAGGCTATGATAGGAATAATCAATAAAACGATCAAGCCCAATCTCCAGTTGATATTTAACAATAAAATACTTGCTCCGATTATCAGCACCAAAGAAGAAACAATGGTAACTACTGCCTGAGATACAAACATTTTTATGGCATCCACATCAGAAGTAAGATTAGTAAGAAGCTTTCCGGGCGTGGCATCCTGTATATATATATAATTCTGTTGTGAAATTTTGGAAGCCAGTTTTTCCCGCATATCCCGCGCTACTTTTTCTGATGCAAATGTTTGCAGGATCGTTTGCGCATAACCGAAAATAAAAATTAAAACTGCAGCAATAGAAAACCAGATGATGATATTCTGCATGTTGAAAGTTCCTTTGCTAAAATCATCAATACCAAATTGAATAATTTTTGGAATGACCAGGTTGAGCCCATTGCTCAACAATGCAAAAAACAATAGAGCGCTGATCATTCCAGAATATGGTTTCAACACTCTGAAGATATTAGGCCTTGGTTCTTTTTGTTTTTTTTCTTTGAGCTTCATCAGTCTGTTAATTCAATAAGAAAAGTATTTTCTTATGCAATAAGATTTTTAAATTTTTCGTGAGCAAAAGTAAACTGAAATATTTTTTATGGAATATTACTTTTAGGTAAACGGCAGTTTTGAGTAGGTAAGAATAATTAGCAGATTGGTAAATGAGCTAATCAGTTAATTAAAGAAGTGTACCTCTCAACACCAACAGTGCAACATTAAAGAAAATTATCAACCCTGTTACATCCACTAAAGTGGCTACAAAAGGGGCAGAGGAAGATGCCGGGTCAGCACCTAATCTTTTTAATAAAAGAGGAAGCATGCTTCCTATCAAGGATCCCCAAAGCACTACCCCAATTAATGAAAGCCATACGGTAAGCGCCAATAATGCCCAATGAGGGCCATAAATATCCGTACCAATTCCATGATGCATAGCAAAACTCCATAAAGTAATTCGTAAAAAACCAATACATCCGAGCATGATACCCAACATAAGACCCGATAAAATTTCACGCCGCATTACCCGCCACCAGTCTGAAAGCTTTACTTCTCCAAGCGCCATTGCCTGGATAATGAGAGTGGATGCCTGCGTACCACTGTTGCCTCCGGTACTTATAATGAGTGGAATAAAATTAGTTAGAATGATCACTTTAGTCATTTCGTCATTAAAAAATGCCATGGCAGTAGCAGTAAGCATTTCACCAAAAAAAAGTATGGTAAGCCAGCCAACTCTTTTTTTAACAAGATGAAAAAAAGGAGTTTCCAGGTAAGGCTGGTCAAGGGCTTCGGCGCCACCTATTTTCTGTACGTCTTCACTGAATTCTTCAGCAGCCACCCACAATACATCATCTATAGTAACGATACCAAGCAATACATTATAATCATCTACAACCGGTAAGGCTACACGATTATTCATTTTAAAAACCTCGCTGGCAGATTCCTGGTCGTCATTTACATTGAGTTCTATAAACCGGCCATCCATCATCTCACTTACTTTTTTTTCAGGCGCTGCAAGAATGAACTCTCTTATCCTTAAATCATCAAGCAGTTCTCCATGTTTATTGATCACATATACCACGTCAATGGTTTCTGTATTTTTCCCAACACTCCTGATAATATTTAAAACTTCAGCAACAGTATTATCTTCATAAACATATACATAATCCGGCGTCATCAATCTGCCAACACTATTTTCAGGATAGCCGAGAAGAGAAAGAGTGATCTTCCTTTCTTCTGGTACAAGCGTTTTTATTAACTCGCGCACCACTTCATTGGGAAGGTCTTCAAAAAATGAAGTCCTGTCGTCCGGCTGCATTTCATTCAATATTTCAGCGCTCTTAGTTGGAGGAAGGCTTTTTATTATTCTTTTCTGTGTCGGATGATCCAGAATTTTAAAGAGAGCTAAAGCGCGATGCACGGAAAGGTGCAGAAAAATTTCTGTTTCCCTTTCTTCATTTTCCTCAAGTAGTTCAGCAACATCGCTGATGTTTTGTCCATTCAAAAATTCACTGATAGCTGCATCGCTACCGGTTTTTAAAACATCCTCGTATTGATCCTGAACTGGAATTTCTTCTTCGGTCATATAGCTTATTTTTTACCGATAAGGGCGCAAAATTAAATTATTTTATCTTTAGAAACGCATTAGCAATGGCAATGGTAAAACAATATTTATATATCAAAAAAGCAACCGGTAAAGGAAAGGGCGTTTTTACCAAAGAAAAAATAGCAGCCAACACGCTTATTGAAGAAGCGCCTGTAATAGTAATGAATGCAGCAGAAAGAATTCTACTCGATAAAACATTGCTCCATGATTATATTTTCGAATGGGGAGATGATAAAAGCCAATGTTGTATGGCATTGGGATTCGTGCCAATCTACAATCATAGCTATGCCAGCAACTGCGAATATTTTATGGATTTTGAAGAAGAAATTATACAAATCAAAACTGTTAGAGAAATAAAGGCGGAAGAAGAACTTACTATTAATTATAATGGTGACTGGAATGATAAAAAAAAGGTTTGGTTTGAGATAAAAGAGTAATTACTCAATGCTAAATGCCCAATGCTAAAAGGGTACAGCTTTCTTAAATTTCTCTTATTTCTCATCTATTTTTTTCAATTTCATTAAAACATTTATATTTTTACAAAAAAAATTAAACCATGGAATTAACAAACAGCAATTCTAATATTACCAACATTAGTTATGTGCCCACAGGCGAACAAACACGGGCAAGATCATTTATAGCAAATGTATTTTTGTTTATGTTTATAGCGCTAGGCGTATCGGCATTTTTTGCCTGGCAGTTTTCTATCAACGAACAATTAATGAGTTATTTGGTTGGGCCAACCGGATTGACCGGATTGGGCATGGTTACCATGTTTGCGCCTTTGGGATTTGTGCTTATTATGTCATTTGGTTTTCAGCGGCTTTCGGCAACAGCGCTGATGGCTTTATTTATAGCTTATGCAATTATAAATGGAATCGCATTTAGCTTTATTTTATTGTATTATACGCCGGGTTCCATTTTGGGATGCTTCCTTTCCGCTTCGGCTATGTTTGGTGTGATGGCTGTTATGGGTTATACAACGAGCCAGGATCTTACCAAATTCGGCCGCATTTTAATGATGGGTGTTATAGGAGTATTGATCGCCATGGTGATCAATTATTTTTTACACAGCAGTCAATTAGATTACATTATAAGCATTATCGGTGTCATGGTTTTCACAGCCCTTACTGCTTATGACGTTCAAAAATTAAAGAGGATTGGCGAAGGACTGGAAGTAAATGGCGATGGCAGTCAGGGAATATCAGCCAGTGCTAATAATGTAAAGAAATTATCTATTTTCGGTGCATTGACATTGTATCTTGATTTTATAAATATTTTCCTTTTCCTGCTTCGTATGTTTGGGAACAGAAGGTAGTAGTAGAAAATGAAATAATTTTGATTAAAAAAGACGGTTTTTGTGAGCCGTCTTTTTTAATTATACTAACTTTATTTTTTGTATCACAAGCAAATATTTTTAAATATTTTTCTTTACATTCATTTTGTTAGTTTTGGGAAAATGGCCTTTACTTAAACTGTATTTATGAATAAAAGAAAAAGCATCTTACTTGTCTTTATTGTTCTTACAGTTACAGCTATTTTTCATCTCATTGATATTTATAATTTCAACAGTCTTTCTCCCGTCTTTTTAAGAATATTAAGGTGGATTTTTGTTGGCTCGTTAATTCTCTTTGCACTTTATAAACGTACACTTACTGCATGGATATTAGTAAGTATGGTAATCGGGATAGAGATCGGATTAGATTTCCCGGAATTTGCAAAAAACCTCAAGGTTCTCAGCCAGATATTTTTACGTTTGGTAAAAACTATTATCGCACCAATCCTTTTTTCAACATTAGTTGTAGGTATTGCAGGCCATTCAGATTTGAAACAGGTGGGAAGAATGGGATGGAAATCCATTTTGTATTTTGAAGTGGTAACGACACTTGCATTGATCATTGGGCTTATTGCCATTAATATTTCGCAGGCGGGCGTTGGAATTCATATTCCGCCCGGGTTTCACGAAGAGCTACCGGCTACAATGCCGCAAACCTGGCAGGATGTATTGTTGCATATTTTTCCGGAAAATATTATTAAATCTATGTATAATGGAGATGTATTGCCAATAGTTGTTTTCAGCGTTATATTTGGAATCGGGCTTGCAATGGTTAAAGAAGAAAAACGTCAACCGATGCTCAGGTTTTCTGAAAGCCTGGCAGAGACGATGTTTAAATTTACCAATATTATCATGCATTTTGCACCCTTTGGTGTAGGTGCGGCTATAGCAGTAACAGTTGGTCACTTAGGACTTGATATTCTTTTTTCATTAGTAAAATTGCTTCTCACGTTATACGCTTCATTACTTGTTTTTTTGGGCATTGTACTTTTTTCCATCGCTTATTTCTTAAAGATTCCAATAAGACAATTTATCAAAGCGGTTTCAGAGCCGGTGGCTATTGCCTTTGCAACAACAAGTTCAGAATCGGCGCTTCCGATAGCAATGGAGAATATGGAAAAATTCGGCGTACCTCAGAAAATTGTATCCTTTGTATTGCCCACCGGCTATACTTTTAATCTTGATGGAACTACTTTATATCTTTCACTGGCAAGTGTATTTGTAGCGCAGGCTGCAGGAATTCACATGCCATTGAGTACGCAATTTATCATGGGACTAACATTGATGCTTACCAGTAAAGGAGTAGCAGGAGTGCCGCGCGCATCATTGGTTATTTTATTGGGAACTGTTTCTTCTTTTGGATTGCCGTTGTGGCCAGTGATGGCGATTCTGGGAATTGATGAATTAATGGATATGGCCAGCACATCAGTAAATGTAATCGGCAATACTTTAGCCAGTTGCGTAGTTGCCAGGTGGGAAGGAGAATTTGATGATGCAAAAGCTTTGGCCTTTACTCCTGATTAGAATTTTCCGTTTCTTTTAAGAACCTTTGTTGTTTATTTATCGGGCAAGATTATTTTTACTTATAATAAATTTTGAAACAGTGCATCTTTTGGAAATATTAGGCATCAGTTTAAAAGACTTATTAAATCCTCAATTTTATATTGAACATGGAGGATTGTGGATGATTATTTTTATAATATTTGCAGAAACAGGATTGTTTGCGGGATTTTTTTTGCCGGGCGATGCCTTGCTATTTGTAACGGGAATTTACAGCAACAGCATTGTAAGCTCTGCTTTATTTCAATCTAACAATGAATGGGTTGACCTGGGGATTTTGTGGTTATTAATTACTATAGCAGGAATTCTTGGAAACTTTGTTGGCTATTGGTTTGGATATAAAAGCGGCCCTTTTTTATACGAAAGAAAAGATACTGTTTTATTCAAGAAGAAACACCTGGTTCAGGCGCATGAGTTTTATGAAAGAAATGGCGGTGTGGCAATTATTCTTGCACGTTTTGTACCTTTTGTGAGAACTTTCGCGCCTATAGTAGCAGGCATCGTAAAAATGGACGCAAAGAAATTTTCTTTTTACAATATTATCGGGTGTGTATTGTGGGTTGGAAGTATGTTGTTTGGCGGTCATTTTTTACAAAAATTGGTAGAGAAAGAATTTAATTTTGACCTGAAGCAACATTTGGAAGTAATAATTGTGGGAATTATTATCGTAACCACATTTCCCGTTTTATGGAAAGTATTTTCAATAAAAAAGAAGCCTACGGAAATTTAGCTGGTTGGATTTTGTAATGATACGGAAGGGCGTACTTCCCAAATTATAAATTAAAGGTTGGCAACCTTACAAAAATTCGGGATGTACCCTACGGAAGGTTAATTCGTTAATTCGTTTTCTTATATATTTGTTTGTTTACTGGCTCATAGCTGATGCCTCATATCTAATTAACAAAACCCGAATTGAAAT